>CAZHDP010000059.1:0-2212 GCA_964531605.1 uncultured Burkholderiaceae bacterium
GGCTCGGCGGTCGTTGTTGCCAAACAGGGCAAACGTGTTCAGTTCGACCACGGGGCTGGCCGTTTCCACAGCCGGATGGTGTGCCAGCTCACCGTACAAGGCCTCATCAAACCCTGATGCGGTCGCACGGAATGACAAATCCGGCTGCCCATTCACCGATCGCAACGCGCCCGCGAACTCACTCAGCGCCGACGCGTTGATCAGGTGCACCGAAAACGCCAACGCCACCCCCAGCATCACCGCCACCACAGCCGCGGCATTGCGCCACGGGTGGTAGCGCAGTTCCCGCCAAGAAAAAGTGCGTAAAAGCTCAAGCATGTCGTGATTGTGCCGTGGCAGGCAGGTGCTTTCTGTTTTTGCCGTGGTTGATCTTTTCAGGCGTCGACTTCCAGGTGCAGCCAATGGCTCCAAACCTTGATCCACGCATCAGACTTTGGTCTGAAAACAAAGGAACCAAGGTGACGTGGGAAAAGGACTGTTTACAGTGTTCGGCGCGCAGCACAGTTTCTAAGATTCACCCATCGGTATCCAAGCGCTTTCACCAGGGCGTCTCGGGTGTCGACCTTGCAGACATGTCGTCTGTAAACCACCGAAACCACACCAGGAGTTCCACATGAAAGTCAAAACCAACATCAAAGCAGGTCAACACGGTATCGAAGGCGTGCGCATCACCAACCGTCGCCCTGTCGGCAAGGGCTCTTGATCACGGCGGGCATCCCGCACTGACCCTGGCATCACCGCGTGATGCCGCCCCCAAGCCCCTGGCGTTGCAAAGCGCAGGGGCTTTTTTTCAGCGCTTGTCCGCCAAGAAAGCCAGCACCGCGGCGTGGAAGCGCTCAGGCGCTTCCAGGTGTGGCACGTGGCCGACGTTGTCGAATTCGACCAGTTTGGCGCCGGGGATGCGTTGTTGTGCATCCTTGCCCAGTTGCGGGAAGTAGCCGAGGTTTTTCACCGCCTCCGCAGGCGCGAAGCGGCGGCCAAACACGGTGCGATCGAGCTGACCGATGGCCAGCAGCACGGGCACCGAGAGTTTGGGCAGTTCGTTGTAGGTCGGACCGTCGTAGATCATCTGGTAGGTCAGGGCCGACACATGCGCAAAGCGTGGGTACTCGGGGCTGCGCTGCACGCGGGAGAATTGCTCAACGAAGCGTTCAAACTCCGGGCGATAGTTGTCTTTGAAATACGCCTTGATGAAAGTGCGGTAGCTGGCAGTGGTCTGGGCCATCTCCAGCTTGAGCAGGTTGGCGGTCTGCTGCGGCGGGATGGCCGGCACGTAGTCTTCCAGGCCCAAGGGGTTTTCCAACACCAGCGCGGCAACCCGATCAGGGTGTTTGCGCGCGAAGTGCACGCCCAACATGCCCCCCATGCTGTTGGCCACGATGGCCACGCGCCCGACCTTGAGGTGGTCCAGCACGCGCACCGTGTTGTCCGCCAGCATGCCGAAGGTGTAGCGGATCTCGGGCTTGGATGACTTGCCAAAGCCAATCTGGTCCAGCGCAATCACACGGTAACCCTGGGCTGACAGTGTGCGCAGCGTGGTTTCCCAGTAATCGGCGCCGAAGTTTTTGCCGTGGAACAGCGCCACCGTCATGCCGTTGGGCTTGGCCGTTGGCTGCACGTCCATGTAGGCCATGCGCACAGGACGACCTTCCAACTCGAACTGCAGGTACTGCACCGGAAAGGGGTAGACCCAGCCTTCCATGGCAGCGCCCAGCGGTTCGGTGTTGTCATAACTGGGCGCAGCGGCTGGGGTTGATGCCGGCTGCTGAACGGCACAACCGCCCAACAGTGCAGCCGCAGACAAAAACATGGCAGAAGCGAGGCGGTGGATGGTCATGTGAGGGGCTTTGAGGTTAGAGGTAAATCATTCTAGTGAGCCCCTACTCAATCCCGTCGGCCCGCAGTTTGCAACGCCGATCTGCCCGCGCCGCAGCGGCTTGTGAGTGGGTGACCAGCACCACGGCGCTGCCGTGTTCTCGTGCTTGTGTGCACAGCACGTCCATCACTTTGGCGGCGGTGTCGGGGTCCAGGTTGCCGGTGGGTTCGTCGGCCAAGACCAAGGTGGGGCGGTGGATCAGCGCTCGGGCGATGGCCACGCGCTGCAACTGACCACCGGAGAGCTGCTGCGGCAAGCGCGCGCCCAGCCCTTCCAGCCCCACCGCGGCGAGCATGGCCAGCACGCGGGGGTCTTGTGTCCAGTCGATGTGGTCAC
>CAZHDP010000059.1:2222-11576 GCA_964531605.1 uncultured Burkholderiaceae bacterium
AGCGGTGGCTTTCTGTTTGGGCGTCAGCCTCGGCTTGCAGGGCTTGTGCATCGCGCAGCAGCATCAAGGGCAGTGCGATGTTTTGGGCCACATCGAGGTGCGGCAGCACGTGGAAGGCCTGAAACACAAAACCGACTTTGGCGCGGCGCAGCAAGGCGCGGCCCGTGCCGTCGAGCGTGCCCAGGTCCTGGCCGTCGAGCACCACACTGCCGTGGTCCCAACTGTCCAGTCCGGCCATGCAATTGAGCAGGGTGGATTTGCCGACCCCAGACTCACCGACGATGGCCACGAATTCACCAGGGTGCACGCGCAGCGACACGTTTTGGAACACCACCGCTTCGCCATAACGTTTGGCCAGATCGGTCAGAACGACCGTATCGTGTGCTGGTGCTGGTGCTGGTGCTGGTGCTGGTGCTGGTGCTGGTGCTTCGGCAACGGGCGCTGGGGCTTTCTCTGGGGCCGCAAGGTCGGGCACCGCCTGCGCGACTGCCGGGGGCGCAGGGTCTTGAGGGGCTTGGGGTTGCGGATCAGCATCTGTCCGCAAAGTACCTGGCAGTGGCTGCATGGTGGGTGTGGTGTGTCAGTGGGGCTGTGTCAACTTGCCCTTATACCTGTTTTAGCGCACTGGCTTGTGCGGCGATGAAGGCGTCTGCAAAGGCCAGGGCAGGCTGAAGGGTCTCTGCTTGGTCGCAGGCAATGACGTGGCGTGCTGGCATGGCACGCAGCCAGGTGATTTGGCGCTTGGCGAGTTGACGTGTGGCGATGATGCCCAGTTCGCGCACCTGAGACAGGTCCGCGTCGCCAGTGGCATCCCAGGCTTGCCGGTAGCCGACGCACCGCATGGAGGGCAAATCGGGGTGCAGGTCGCCGCGTGCGCGCAAGGTGGCCATCTCGGTCATGAAGCCCGCCGCCAGCATCTGGTCGAAACGCTGTGCGATGCGCTTGTGCAACCAGCTGCGGTCTAGAGGTTCAAGAGAAATAAGGCAGTTACCGCTTACTCTGTCTGTATTGTTTGCTATTGTTTTTGAAGCAAACAAGGCTGACATGGGCTGCCCAGTCAGTCGGTACACCTCCAGCGCGCGCTGGATGCGTTGGCTGTCATTGGGGGAAAGCCGTTGCGCGGTGTGGGCGTCAACCCGGGCAAGCTCGGCGTGCATCGCAGGCCAGCCCAGTGCTTTGCCTTGCGCTTCGAGCGCAGCCCGCACCGACGCGTCCGCCCGGGGCAGGTCGTCGATGCCGTCCATCAAGGCCTTGAAGTACAGCATGGTGCCGCCCACCAGCAAAGGAATCGCGCCACGTGCGGTGATCTCCGCGATGAGGCGGGTGGCATCGGTCACGAACTCGGCGGCGCTGTAGGCTTGCAACGGGTCGCGGATGTCGATCAGGTGGTGAGGGACCAGGGCTTGTTCGTCGGCACTGGGTTTGGCGGTACCGATGTCCATGCCCCGGTACACCAGGGCCGAGTCGACACTGATGATTTCGGTGGCTCGCCCCTGTGCTGCCCAGTGTGCTGCCATGGCCATGGCCAAGGCAGACTTGCCACTGGCCGTCGGGCCAGCAATGCCCAACCAGGGCCTTGGGGGGGCGGCTGGTCGCATCAGGCAGCGGCTTTCACGCGCTGTGGTTCGCCGTAGCGACGCACCAAGACCAAGGCGATGAACGCGATGCAAGCGCTCCAGAAGAAAATGCCGTGCACCATGGGGAAAATCGTGCCGTCCATGTGGTTGCCCAACCAGCCACCCATGAAGAAAGCGGCCACCATCATCGCGAAACCACACAGGGCCGATGCGGTGCCCGCCGCATGGGGAAACGGCCCCACCGCACCGCTTTGGCTGCACGGTTGGTGCACGCCATGGCCCAGCATGAACAGGTAGTAAGGCAGCATGATGGCCCAGGTGTTGTGCCAACCACTGTGTGTCAACACCAGCATCAACGTGCCACCCAGCAGGCTGACGCCACCTGCCACGGCCACCGATTTACGCACGCCCCAGCGTGGGAGCATGCGGCGGCAACCCAAGGTGCCCACGATGTACACCGCCGACATCGAAAACATCAGCAGGCCGTATTGTGTTTTGCTCAGAGCCAGGATTTGGATGAACACGAACGACGAGGCTGCCAAAAAGGTGAACAGCCCCCCGTACGAGGCAGTGGACAGGGCCGTGTAGGTCAAAAACGTGGGGTTGCGTGCAATCTCTGCCCAGCGCTTGGCCAAGCGTCCCACTTGCAAGGCCGCCAGGTCTTTGCGGGGCAGCGTTTCCTGGAATGTTTTCGCAACCAGCCATAAGGTTCCGGCGCCGAACACCGCCAGCGACAACAAGGCCATGCGCCAGCCAAACAGGTCAGACAGCAGCCCCCCCAGTGGCGCGCTGAGGCAAGCGATCACCCCCAACCCTGACAGCCCCTTGGACATGGCGTTTGCCCCTTTGACGGGCTCGTACAGGTCGCGCACCAGCGCACGCGCGCACATCACTGCCGCGCCCATGGCCACCCCCTGCACCACACGCCCGACAATCAGCCACGTCATGGTGGGGGCAAACAGCACGATGACCGACGCCAAAGTGAAGAGCGACAAACCACACAACAGCACAGGGCGGCGACCAAAACGATCAGACAGCGGGCCCCAAACCAACTGGGACAGGCCAAACGCCAGCAGCAGGGCGGTCAGGGTGAGTTGGGTTTGCGTCATCGACGCGTTGAAATCGTCACGCAGCGCTGGCAAGGCAGGCAGGTACAGGTCCGTAGTGACGGGCTGCAAGCCCAGCAACAGGGCGAGGATGACCACCACCAGACGGGTGGACATGGGATGGGGTGGCGGGTTCAAAGGCATGCTCATGGCCCTTCAGCGCCCACGCAGGAACAGGCTGTCGAGTTCGCGCAAGCTGAGTTGCCGCCAGGTGGGGCGGCCATGGTTGCACTGGTCGGAGCGTTCGGTTTCTTCCATCTGGCGCAGCAGGGCATTCATTTCTTCCAGGGTCAATTTTCGGTTCGCCCGCACAGCACCGTGGCAGGCCATGGTGCCCAGCAATTCGTTGCGGGCACGTTGGATCACGGTGCTGGCGTCATGCGCGCTGAGCTCGGCCAGCACGCTGCGGGCGAGTTCGACCGGGTCGCCTTGTGCCAGCGTGGTCGGCACGGCGCGCACGGCCAGTGTTTTGGGTGAAAAGGGAGAGACTTCAAGGCCCAGGGTGAGCAAGGTGTCCGCATGTGCCTCGGCCGTGGCCACTTCGTCGGGAGATGCTGCAAAGGTCGCAGGGATCAGCAAAGGCTGGCTGGACAGTCGAGCCACACCTTGCGTCTGCAACGCGTCCATTTGGGTTTTGAGGCGCTCATACACGATGCGTTCATGGGCCGCGTGCATGTCCACAATGACGAGGCCCTGGGTGTTCTCAGCCAAGATGTACACGCCTTGCAGTTGTGCGAGGGCCTTGCCCAGAGCCCAGGTGTTGTCCGAAGGTATCGGCAGTGGCCCAGGCACTGATGTGGTCAAGGAGGCGGGTGCCGCCGCTGACCCAGGCGTGAGGCTTGGCCACATGGCTTCAAAGTCATTCGCCTGAACACTGTCGCGCGCTGCGCTGGGGTAGGGCGCGTAGGCCGTGGGCGTGGCGCGCACACTCAGGTCCATCGCACCTTGTGCCCACGAAGCGCTCGCTGCCGCAGGCCAGGGCACGTTGTTGGGCGAGGCCAACAGGGTGGCTTCACCCTGCTGGGTTGCCATCGCGCTGCGAGGGGCGGCCAAGGCGTTTTCTACCGCGTGTCGCACAGCCTGGTGCACCTCGCGGCTGTCGCGAAAGCGCACCTCGATTTTGGTGGGGTGCACGTTCACGTCGACCCGGGTGGGGTCCATGTCCAGGTAAAGCACGTACACCGGTTGACGCCCGCCATGCAACACGTCTTCATAGGCAGACCGCGCAGCGTGCGTCATCACCTTGTCGCGCACAAAACGGCCGTTGACGTAGGCAAATTGCTGGTCAGCGCGCGAGCGTGCGGCATCAGGCAAACCCACCCGGCCATGGACGCGGATGTTGCCGTGCTGGTGTTCAACGGCAATGGATTGGGTGATGAAATCTTCGCCTAATACGTCGCGCAAACGTTGGGCATTCGCCTCTGAAGTGCCCTCGACGCGCCGCCATTGTTCGACCAGCTTGCCTTCGTGCCAGATGGCAAAACCGACGTCCGTGCGGACCAGGGCGTGACGGCGCACAGCCTCAATGCAGTGGGCCAGTTCGGTGGCATCGGTTTTTAAAAATTTGCGCCGCGCTGGGGTGCTGAAAAAAAGCTCTTTGACCTCTACCGTGGTGCCTTGGGTGCGTGCGGCAGGGCGAAGTTCGCCGGTCAGGGCTTCCAGCAGGAAGGCATTGTCTTGGTCAGCGGTGCGTGACAGCAGCGATGCGTCAGACACCGAGCTGATGGCCGCCAAGGCTTCACCCCGAAAGCCCATGGTGCCCACCGATTCCAGGTCGTTCAGCGAGGCAATTTTGCTCGTGGCATGACGGCGGAACGCGATGGGCAATTCCTCACGTGGGATGCCCATGCCATCGTCTTCGACCCGGATGCTGCGCACCCCGCCCGACAACAGCCGCACGGTGATTTGCGTGGCGCCCGCGTCCAAGGCGTTGTCGACCAGCTCGCGCACCACGGCGGCAGGCCGCTCGATGACTTCACCCGCCGCGATTTGGCTGATCAGTTCATCGGGGAGTTCGCGGATGGCGCGGCGCGGGGTGGGGGCAAAAGACACGTGGGGGAGACTTGAAGCGTGACGAGGTGAAGCTGCCATTTTAGGCTGTGGGGGTGCGCCATGGCAGCTTGACATGGCCTGCCAGCGATAATCACAAGCTATGGAATTTTTAGCCCTCTTGATCGATTTTGTGCTGCATGTGGACCGTCACCTCGAAGCGTTTGTGGCGAACTACGGGACGTGGGTGTACGTGCTGCTTTTTGTGGTGATTTTTGTCGAAACCGGTGTGGTCGTGATGCCCTTTTTGCCTGGGGACTCGTTGCTGTTTGTGGTGGGGGCCATGTGTGGGGTGGGCTTGATGAGCTACCCGCTGAGTGTGGGCCTGTTGTTTGCTGCGGCCGTCTTGGGCAACCAGTGCAACTACACGATAGGCCGTTACATCGGGCCCAAGGTGTTCCAATGGGAGAACTCGCGTTTGTTCAACCGCCGGGCTTTTGACCAGGCTCACGCGTTTTACGAGAAGTACGGTGGGATCACCATCGTCGCGGCGCGTTTCATGCCGTTTTTGCGCACCTTTGCGCCCTTCGTGGCCGGTGTGGCCAAGATGACGCGCAGCAAATTCACTTTTTTTGACGTGACGGGCGGCGCCCTGTGGGTGGGGGGCATCATCACGGTGGGCTACTTTTTCGGCGGCCTGCCTTGGGTGAAGGCCCACCTCGACAAGATCATCTGGGCGATGATTTTGGTGCCGGGTGTGTTGGTGCTGTTGGGGGCTTGGCGGGCTCGGCGCAAACAGGCCGTCTGAGCTCAGGGTTTTCCTGTGGTGTCCCCTCAGGATTAAAAAATGTCCCGTATGGACAATTATAGAAAGGCCTGAACCTGGAAGATTCGGATCGGTGTGCACACTGCGGCACCCTCGAATTCGAAACCACCAGGAGACGACCTTGTCCTACGCTACACGCCAACGCACCTTTTTGAACCTTGCACTGCGCACGCTCGGCATGGCCGCCGCCGCGCTCACCCTGGCTGCGCCTGTTCACGCGTGGACCAACAAACCGGTCAAGATGCTGGTGCCCGCCCCCGCTGGTGGGACGATGGACGTGGTCGCACGCATTCTGGCGGAGCAACTCTCTGCCGACATCGGCCAGCCCGTGGTGGTGGACAACAAGCCCGGCGCGGGTGGTGCCATTGCAGTTCAGGCCATGCTCGCTGCGCCTGCAGACGGGCAAACCATCATGGTCACCGCAAGCAACATCTTGACGGAAATCCCGCACGTGATGAAGACCAGCTTTGACCCAATCAAAGATGTGCGGCCAGTCGCCACCGTGGCGCGCGCAGGCATGGTGCTGGTCAGCGCTCCGAGCTTGCCCGCCACAGACCTGAACACCTTGATTGCGCATGTGAAAGCCAACCCCGGCAAACTGAGCTTTGCCTCTTACAGCGCAGGCACCAGCTCGCAGTACGCGGGCATGATCTTGAACCAAAAGGCAGGTCTGGACTTGCAGCACGTGCCGTTTGCCGGGTCTCCTCCAGCGTTGACGCAGGTGATGGGTGGGCAAATTGCGGTGATGTTTGACGGCATCGTGACGTCCATGCCGCAGATCAAGGGCGGCAAGTTGCGCGCTTACGGTGTGGCCAGCAAGCAGCGTTCCAGCCATTTGCCGCAGGTGCCAACCTTGGCTGAGTTGGGTTATCCCGACCTCGACTTTGGCAACTGGGTCGGTACGGTGGTGGCGGCCAGCGTACCGGCAGACGTGGTCGACAAAATCAACGCCGCCACCTTGAAGGCTGCCGCAGCACCCAAGATCCGTGACCGTTTGGTGGCCGCAGGGTTTGAGCCCAACACCAGCTTGTCGTCACAAGAGTTGGCGCAATCGGTGAAAGCCGAGTTCGACCGCAATGCCGCCATTGTCAAGACCTTCAACATTCAATTGGCCCAGTGATGCTTGGCTCTGAGAAGAGGATGTTTTCATGAGTGCATTGACCACTTCCCGCATGCGTGTCGCCCCCTTGACGTGTGCCATTGGTGCTGAGTTGACCGGTGTGAACCTGGGTGACGCTTCACGTGACGCAGGGTTGTTCGCTGAGATCAAAGCTTTGCTGTTGCAACACAAGGTTTTGTTTTTGCGCGATCAAGACATCACCCGTGCCGAGCACGTGGCGTTTGCGCGCCGCTTTGGCGAGTTGGAAGACCACCCGGTGGCCGGCAGTGACCCCGATCACCCAGGCCTGGTGCGCATTTACAAGTCGCCCGACCAGCCCAACGACCGGTATGAAAACTCGTGGCATACCGATGCCACCTGGCGCGAAAAGCCACCGATGGGTTGCGTGCTGCGCTGTGTGGAATGTCCGCCTGTGGGCGGCGACACGATGTGGGCCAACATGGCCTTGGCCTACGCGCAATTGCCGGCCCACATCCAAACGCAAATTGCGACGCTGCGGGCGCGCCACAGCATCGAAGCCACCTTCGGTGCGGCCATGCCCACTGAGAAGCGCTTGGCCTTGAGGGCGCAGTATCCCGATGCAGAACACCCGGTGGTGCGCACCCACCCAGAAACGGGCGAAAAGACCTTGTTTGTGAACGGCTTTACCACCCATTTCACCAACTTCCATACCGCCGCCAACGTGCGTGTGGGGCAGGACTATCAGCCTGGTGCTGCCGACCTGCTGCGGTATTTGGTGAGCCAAGTGTTGATTCCCGAATACCAGGTGCGGTGGCGCTGGCAGCCCAACAGTGTGGCGATCTGGGACAACCGCGCCACCCAGCACTACGCTGTGATGGATTACCCACCGTGCCATCGCAAGATGGAACGCGCCGGGATCATGGGCGATGCCCCATTCTGACCCGTACCTTTTCATTTTTTTACGTTTTTGACCGAGGTCACACCATGAACTTTCTTGACGGCTCCCTGTACCCTGAAAACCAAGACAAACTCGTCATCACGGCTGCCCCCTACGGCCCTGAATGGGTACCCAGCGATTTTCCAGAAGACATCGCAGTGACGATGGAAGAGCAGATACAAAAAGCCGTGGACTGCTACAACGCGGGTGCCACTGTGCTGCACTTGCACGTGCGGGAGTTGGATGGCAAGGGCAGCAAGCGCTTGTCCAAGTTCAACGAGCTGATCGCTGGCGTGCGGCGTGCCGTGCCTGACATGGTGATCCAGGTGGGCGGCTCCATTTCCTTCGCACCGGAGTCTGAAGGGGCCGCCGCCAAATGGCTGTCAGACGACACGCGCCACATGTTGGCCGAGCTGGACCCCAAGCCCGATCAGGTCACGGTGACGGTGAACACGACCCAGATGAACATCTTTGAGCACATGGATGCGCGTGACTACGAGGGCACCTCGCTTGCTGATCCTGCGACCCACAACGCGTACCGCGAGATGATCGTGCCTTCGGGCCCCGGTTGGTACGAGGAACACATCCGTCGCTTGAGTGCGGCGGGCATTCAAAGCGCCTTCCAGTTTTACAACCTCAACAGTTTCGAGACCGTCGAGCGTTTGATGCGCCGAGGCGTGTACAAAGGCCCCTTGGTCATGAACTGGGTGGCCATCAGTGGCGGCATGGACGCCCCCAACATCTACAACCTGGCGAACTTTGTGCGCGCAGTGCCCGATGGCTCGATGCTGACGGTGGAGAGTTCGATGCGCAACACCTTGCCGATCAACATGATGGGCATTGCCATGGGCTTGCATGTGCGTTGCGGCATCGAAGACAACCTGTGGACGCAAGACCGCAAGGAGAAGATGAGCACGGTGCGCCAGGTGGAACAGTTGGTGCGCATTTCTCGCGAGTTTGGTCGAGAGGTCGCGTCAGGCAAAGAGGCGCGTGAGATTTGCAAGATAGGCGTGTTTTACGACACCGTAGAAGAGTCTTTGGCCAAAAATGGCTTTGCACCCAACCGACCCGGTGCACAGCAGGGTCACCTGCGCAAAGTCGCCTGAGCCCACCACAGGACATCATCATGGCCAAAGCAATACGTTTTCATGAACTCGGTGGTCCCGAGGTGTTGAAGCTGGAGACGGTCGACGTCGGAGACCCCGGTCCAGGGCAAGCACGGGTGCGCCACACGGGCATTGCCGTCAATTTCATCGACATTTACTTTCGAACCGGTCAATACCCCGCGCCCCTGCCGAGCCATTTGGGGTCGGACGCTGTGGGCGTGGTGGAGGCCATCGGCGCAGGTGTGACCGACATCGCCGTTGGCGACCGTGTGGGCTATCTGATTGGCCCTCAAGGCGCGTACTCCGATGTGCGGGTCATGCCCGCAGAGGTGCTCATTCGCTTGCCAGACGGCATCAGCGACGCCACGGCGTCCACGCTGATGATGAAAGGGATGACTGCGCAGTATTTGTTCCGGCAGGTGTACCCCCTTCATGGCGGCGAAACCATCCTCTACCATGCGGCTGCTGGTGGTGTGGGCTTGCTGGCTTGCCAATGGGCCAAAGCGATCGGTGTCACCATGATCGGTACTGTCAGCTCTGACGAGAAAGCCGAGATCGCCAAAGCCAACGGGTGCACCCACACCATCGTGACCCGGCGAGAAAACACGGTGGACCGGGTCAAGGAGATCACCGAAGGCAAAGGGGTTCAAGTGGTGTTTGACTCGGTGGGCAAAGACACGCTGGAGACCTCACTCAATTGCTTGCGACCCAGGGGAACGTTGGTCAGCAATG
>CAZHDP010000059.1:11586-12263 GCA_964531605.1 uncultured Burkholderiaceae bacterium
ATGGCACCACTTCAGGGCCTGTGTCCATCGACACACGCATGCTGGCGGCCAAGGGCTCGCTGTGGGTGACGCGGCCCGCGATGATGCACTACATCATGCCGCGAGCGCACATGCTGGAAATGGCCGACGAGGTGTTCCAGATGGTGCTCAAGGGGCACATCCGCACACAGGCTTCTCAAACCTTTGCCTTGGCCGATGCGGCGCAAGCCCACCGGGCCTTGGAGTCTCGGCAAACCGTGGGTGCCACGGTGTTGGTGCCGTGAAGCGCGGTTGTGCTGTTCAGGTGTTTGGGGTCGATGCGGTCAGAGATTGACGGCGTTGACGCGCGGTTTGCTGGAAGGCTTGGGCATGCCATTTGGCAAAGGCGCTCGGACCTGAAAAGCCCAGCAGCATGGCGACCTCTGACAAAGAGCGTGTCGGGTCTGCCAGGTAGCGGTCTGAAAACTCGATGCGCAGGTGCTGAACAAGGTCGGTGAAGGTGATTTGGTCTTTGCTCAATTGGCGATGCACGGTCCGGCGATCCACACCCATGTGGCGTGCGACTTGGTCAATCGAGCAGCGTCCCGTTGGCATCAACAGGCTGGCCAGGTGCCTTACCTCCTGCAAGGCAGACCGAGGCCGATGGTATGAAGCCGATTCCAACTGGGCTTGAGCGTATTTGGCGAGGATGGGGTCAG
>CAZHDP010000060.1:0-6556 GCA_964531605.1 uncultured Burkholderiaceae bacterium
CATTGGTGCCTCCGGCGCACGCATCATGGTCACGCTGATCCATGCGCTCAAAGCGCGTGGTCTCAAACGTGGCGTGGCCACCTTGTGCATCGGCGGCGGCGAAGCTACCGCCGTCGCGCTGGAAGTGCTATGACCCCTTGATTGCTATGGTTTGTATAGCAAAAAAGTACCGTAGATAATGCCGAAACAACGGTTTTGACATCAATAACAGGAGACAACATGACCTTGAACCACTTCACCACCTGGGTGGGCAGCGCCCTGCTGACCTTGACCTGCCACAGCGCACTGGCCCAAAGCCGTGATGAGGCCCTTTTGAGCGCGGCTACGGCAGAGCAGCCCGCCGCTGTCAAGACGCTGGAGCGCTTGGTCAACATCGAAACTGGCACGGGCAACGCTGAGGGTATGAGCGCCATGGCGCAGTTTTTGGAGTCCGAGCTCAAAGCGGTGGGGGCCACCGTCACGCGCCATGCGGCGGTGAGCCCTGCCGTGGGTGACAACATCGTTGGGCGGTTAGAAGGCAAGGGCGGCAAAAACCTGCTGCTGATGGCGCACATGGACACCGTCTACGTCAAGGGTACGCTGGCCAAGGCGCCTTTTCGCATCGAGGGCAACCGCGCTTTCGGCCCAGGCATTGCCGATGACAAGGGCGGTGTGGCTGTCATCTTGCACACGCTCAAGCTGCTCAAGCAGCGTGGCTTCCAAGACTTTGGCAAGATCACGGTGATGTTCAACACCGACGAAGAGCGCGGCTCGTTCGGTTCGCGCGATTTGATCCAGCAGTTGGCAGCCCAGCACGATGCCGTGCTGTCGTTTGAGCCCACCATCGCCATCAAGGAGAGCCTGGTGTTGGGCACGGCAGGCATTGTGTATTACAAGGTCAACATCAAAGGCTTGGCCGCCCATGCTGGTGCTGCGCCTGAGTTGGGCGTGAATGCGATGGTGGAGGCTTCAGACATCGTGCTGCGCACCATGGACCTGGACAACAAAGCAAAAGACTTGCGTTTCAATTGGACGGTGGGCACGGTGGGGCAGGTGTCCAACATCATCCCCGACCAGGCCAACATCGAGGCCAACATCCGCTATGCCCGCAAGTCGGACCTGGACGAGTTGCTCAAAACCTTGGAAGAGCGCATCGCCAAGAAGCGTTTGCCCCAAGCGGAAGTGAAGATCACCGTGGACCATGGCCGTCCCGCGTTTGAAGCCAATGCCGAGGGCAAACGCATTGTCGAGAAAGCCGTGGCCATCTACAAAGAAACCGGCAATGACTTGGCCGTGGTCGAGCGCACCGGTGGTGGCACCGATGCCGCGTATGCCGCGCTGAGTGGCAAACCCGTGATTGAAAGCCTCGGCTTGCCAGGCTTCGGGTACCACAGCAACCAGGCCGAATACGTGATGATCGACGCCATCCCCCGCCGCTTGTACATGGCCAGCCGTCTGATCATGGACTTGGCCCAAGGCAAGTGAGCCCCTCGCGACCCCATTCCCCTGAACAACACCAAGGAGACACCATGATGCCCTTCAATCGCGCCCTGCTGGGTTGCCTGCTGCTGGCCACCAGCCTCACCCAAGCTCAAACCCGTGACGATGCCCTGTGGGCAGCGGCCCAAGCAGAACAGGCTGCTGTGGTGTCGACGCTGGAAAAGCTGGTCAACATCGAAACCGGTACCGGCAATGCCGAAGGCTTGACCGCCATGGCGCAGTTTCTTGAGTCTGAGCTGAAAAGTTTGGGTGCGACGGTCACGCGTCAAAAGGCCGCGGGCACCGCCGTCGGTGACAACCTCGTGGGGGTGATCCGTGGCAAGGGTAGCAAAAACATCATGATGATGGCCCACATGGACACGGTTTATGTGAAAGGCACGCTGGCCAAAGCGCCTTTCCGAGTCGAAGGCAATCGGGCGTTTGGCCCGGGCATTGCCGACGACAAGGGGGGCGTGGCCGTGGTGTTGCACAGCCTGCGGGTCTTGAAAAGCCGTGGCTTTGACGGTTACGGGCAGATCACCGTGATGTTCAACACCGACGAAGAGCACGGCTCGGTGGGCTCGCGTGGCCTGATCCGTGAACTGGCCCGCAAACAAGACGTGGTGCTGTCGTTTGAGCCCACCCTGGCCATCAAAGAAATGCTGATCCTGGGCACCTCGGGCACGGCCAGTGTGGCGGTCAAGGTCAAAGGCAAGGCCTCGCACGCAGGGGCCGCGCCGGAGCTGGGCGTGAATGCCTTGACCGAGGCGGCTGATTTGGTGCTTCGCACGCAAGACATCGACAACAAGGCCTCAGGCTTGCGTTTCAACTGGACCATCACCAAGTCGGGGGGCGTGTCCAACATCATCCCGGACGAAGCCTACATTCAAGCTGACATGCGCTACGCCAAGCCTGCGGACATGGACGCAGCCGTCAGCAAGCTGGAGGCAGCCATCGCCAAGAAGCGTTTTCCAGAGTCGGTCATCGAATACACCGTGAACAAGGGCATGCCTGCGTTCAATGCCGGTGAATCGGGCCGTCAACTGGTCAACAAAGCGCAGGCCATCTACAAAGAGGCTGGGGGCGAGTTGGCTGTGGTCGAGCGCACGGGTGGCGGCACCGACGCTGCTTGGGCCGCGCAAGACGGCACGCCGGTGATCGAAAGCCTGGGCTTGCCCGGTTTTGGTTTTCACAGCAACCAGGCCGAATACGTGATGACCGATGCCATTCCCCGCCGGCTGTACTTGGCTGGGCGCATGGTCATGGACCTGTCCCTGGGCAAGTGACTGCCCTTTCACCCTGACCATCCCTGAAGGCTCAACGCATGTTGCTGACCCAAGACCAAGAAATGATCCGTGACGCCGTTCGCGCGTTTTCGCAAGAGCAACTTTGGCCCCACGCAGCGGCCTGGGACAAGGGCCACCACTTTCCGAAAGAGGCCCACCAAGGCCTGGCCCAGTTGGGCGCCTACGGCATTTGCGTGCCCGAAGAATTGGGCGGTGCGGGATTGAACTACCTCACGCTGGCGGTGGTGTTGGAAGAAATCGCCGCAGGTGATGGTGGCACCAGCACGGCGATCAGCGTGACCAACTGTCCGGTGAATGCGATCCTGATGGCGTATGGCAACGCCGCACAACAACGCCAATGGTTGACGCCTTTGGCGCAGGGGCAGATGCTGGGTGCATTTTGTTTGACCGAGCCCCATGTGGGCTCCGACGCGTCGGCTTTGCGTACCACGGCGGTGCGCAATGGCGACGGCTATGTCATCAATGGGGTCAAGCAGTTCATCACCAGTGGCCAAAACGGCCATGTGGCCATCGTCATTGCGGTGACCGACAAAGGGGCGGGCAAGAAAGGCATGAGCGCCTTTTTGGTGCCAACCAACACGCCGGGCTACCACGTGGCGCGGCTGGAGGACAAGTTGGGCCAGCACAGCAGCGACACGGCTCAAATCAATTTCGACAACTGCCGCATCCCTGCTAAGAACCTGATTGGCCAAGAGGGCGAAGGCTACAAGATTGCCCTGGGGGCGCTCGAAGGCGGGCGCATCGGCATCGCGGCGCAAAGCGTGGGCATGGCACGCAGCGCTTTTGAGGTGGCACTCGCTTATGCCAAAGAGCGTCAGAGCTTTGGCACCGCCATCTTCAACCACCAAGCCGTTGGCTTCCGTTTGGCCGACTGTGCCACCCAGCTGGAGGCTGCACGTGCCCTGATCTGGCGTGCTGCCGCGCTGCGCGATGCGGGTCGCCCATGCCTCAAAGAAGCGGCGATGGCCAAATTGTTTGCCAGCGAAATGGCCGAAAAAGTCTGCAGCGTGGCCATCCAGACACTGGGCGGTTATGGCGTGGTGAGCGACTTCCCCGTGGAGCGCATCTACCGCGATGTACGGGTGTGCCAAATTTATGAAGGCACCTCAGATGTGCAAAAAATCTTGATCCAGCGCGCCCTGGCCTGAGGGCCAAGCCCAATCTGTGGGCGGCTGTTGAGGCGCGTCAAGCGCCAACCTGCCGAGGCAAAGGGGAATATCCCTTGAGTTGGCACGGGCAATGCAATCTCCGTAACATCCGTCTGTTTTTGGGGGTAACCCGCGTCCGACATGTTCCTGATTGTGTTTCCGTACCTCGTTGTGTTGATCCTCGGTGTTGCGCTGTGGCGTCAGCGCGCGCGCATCCAACGTGCGCAAACAGGCCAGCGTGATGTGCAGTCCATGCTTGACGGCTTGTTCAGGCAGCAGTCTCAATTCATGGCGGTGTTGTCGGCAGATGGGCGGGTGCTGAACCTCAGCGACTCGGTGGATGCCGTGGCTTCGCAGCAAGTGGGCAAGAAAACGCTGATCCGCAAAGAGCTGGTGGTGGGCCGGTATTTTTGGGAAGCCTATTGGTTTGACGTTTACCCCCAGGCTCACGCGGAATGGGTGGCGCGCCTGAGCACTGCGGCTCAAAGCGCTGAGCCCATTGAATTCATCGACAACTTTTCGGGCGATGACCATGCCCCTCGTCATGTCAGGGGCGTGTTGACCGCGCTCAGGGGTGAGGATGGGGCCGTCAGGTTTTTTGTGCTCCACGCCATCGATGTGACGGCCACGATCCGTGTCGAGTCAGACCTGAGGGAGGTGCACCAAGCGTTGGAGACCAAAGCCAAGCAACTCACCACCACGCTCTCCAGCATCACCCAAGGCATTTTCATGATCGGCGAGGACGGCCGCGTCAGCACCTTCAACCCTCGCGTTTGTGAGTTGTTGAACTTGACGGCCGATTACCTGGAGAGCCGCCCCTCGCTGCAAGAAATCACCCAGTTTCAGCTCGGTCGAGGGGATTTTGGGGGCCCCTCTGCCGAGTGGGTCAATGGCGTGGCGCAACGCTATGTGGCCAGTGGTGCACGAGGCGAGATTCCCGACAGCTACCTGCGCAAGCGCCGTGACGGCCGCATTTTGGAGGTGAAAACACAGTCACTCCCCACCGGTGGCATGGTGCGCACTTTCACCGATGTCACCGACTACATCCAGGCCGAGCAAGTCAAACAACGGTTGACCACGCTGTTGCAGGCCAGCCAGTCCATGGCTGGTGTGGGCGGGTGGGAGGTGGACGTCATCACCCACAAGGTGTTTTGGACCGACGAGGTGTTCCGCATCTTGGACACCCACCCACAAGAATTTCAGCCCACGGTCGCGTCCACCTTGCAGTTTTATGCACCGGAATGGGTGCCCGTCATGCAGGGCGTGATCCGGGACGCTGAGCGGTATGCCAAGTCCCATGACCTGGAAGTGGAGATGATCACGGCCAAGGGGCGGCGCATTTGGGTGCACAGCAAGAGCACCTTGACCGTCGAAGGGGGCAAAGTGGTCAAGCGCATGGCGGTGATCCAGGACATCACGGCCAAGAAGCTGTCTGACGCTGCCTTGCGCGCCAGCGAAGAACTGTTCCGCCAGGTCACGTCTCAGGTGCCGGGCATGGTGTACCGGCTCACCATCACGCCCGAGGGCGACCGGCGGTACAGCTTTGTCAGCCCCGGTGTTCGAGAGCTTTACGGGCTAGAGCCAGAAGAAGTGCTGGCCGATGGCAATGTGTTGCACACCTTTCGACATCCAGACGAACGTGAGATGCTGCAACGCGAGATGCAGTATGTGCATGCCACCAACGGGTCTCTCTCTGTGGACTTTCGCATCATCTTGCGCGATGGCACCCAGAAATGGGTTCAGTTGACCTCGTCCTCGATCAGCACGTCCGATGGTGGTGCGGTGCGCAATGGCGTGATCATCGACATCACCGCCCGCAAGCGGGCTGAAGCTGATTTGCGTGAGCAGGATGCAATGTGGAAACTGGCACTGGAAAGCACTGGCGACGGGGTGTGGGACTGGTACGTGCAGTCCGGCATTGAAACCTTGTCGCAACGTTGTTTGGAAATGTATGGCTACGGCGAGGGCGATCTGAACCCTCAACCTGAAGAGTTGGACGCGCGGACCCATCCTGAAGACATCGAGCAAATGAACCGGGATCGCCAGGCCCATTTCGATGGCGAGACGCCCTCTTACGTGAACGAACACCGCATCCAATGCAAAGACGGCACGTGGAAATGGATTTTGACCCGGGGCATGGTCATCAGCCGTGATGCACAGGGCAAACCGCTGCGCATGATCGGCACCCACACCGACATTACCGACCGCAAAAATTCCGAGGCGCTGATCAAGCAACAGGCATTTTTTGACGCCCTCACCGGCCTGCCCAACCGGCGCATGCTGCGCGACCGGCTGGAGCAGGAAATCAAGAAAAGCCGGCGCGACGAACAACAACTTGCCTTGCTGTTCATCGACCTGGACCATTTCAAAGAGGTGAACGACACCTTGGGGCACCACCAGGGAGACAACTTGTTGGTGGAGGCCTCGGCCCGCATTCGCCAGTGTGTGCGTGGCACCGACACGGTGGCTCGCATGGGGGGCGACGAGTTCACGGTGGTGCTGCCCAGCTTGCACGACATGGCCCGTCTTGATGGCATCGTGCAATCCTTGTTGAATGAACTCAGCAAACCGTTCATGCTGGGTGATGAACAGGCCTACATCTCGGCCAGCATCGGCATCACGGTGTGCCCGGATGATGCGACC
>CAZHDP010000060.1:6566-7986 GCA_964531605.1 uncultured Burkholderiaceae bacterium
TCAAAAACGCCGACCAAGCGTTGTACCAGGCCAAGGGCGCAGGCCGCAACCGTTTCAGCTACTTCACCCCGGCGCTGCAACAAACTGCGCAAGTTCGGGCGCGCTTGGCGGCAGACCTGCGCAACGCCCTGGTCCAAGATCAATTTTGGATCGCCTACCAACCCATCGTTGAGCTGTGCACCGGGCGCATACACAAGGCAGAGGCTTTGTTGCGGTGGGCTCACCCGACGCTGGGTTTGGTGAGCCCGGCAAGTTTCATTCCGATTGCCGAGTCCAATGGCCAGATCGTGTCCATTGGTGACTGGGTGTTTCACCAAGCCGCCAAGCAGGTGATGGCCTGGCGGCATTCACACGACCCACAGTTCCAGATCAGCGTCAACAAGTCGCCCGTGCAGTTCAACCACCACGATTCGTCTCAGCAGTCGTGGTTTGACCAGTTGGACGCCTTGGGCTTGCCGGGCCAGGGCATCATCGTGGAAATCACCGAAGGCCTGCTGCTGGATGCCAGCGCCAGGGTCACTGCCCAGATGTTGGCCTTCCGGGATGCGGGGGTGGGCGTGTCATTGGATGACTTTGGCACGGGTTACTCGTCTTTGCACTATTTGCAGAACCACGACATTGATTTCTTGAAAATCGACAAATCGTTTGTGCGCGACCTCACGGAAAGCTCCAAAGACCTGGCCTTGTGCAAGGCCATCATTTTGATGGCCCACGAATTGGGCATGAAGGTCGTTGCCGAAGGCGTTGAAACAGAGTTGCAGCGCCACCTGTTGGCAGAGGCCGGTTGCGACTATGGCCAAGGGTATTTGTTCGCCAAGCCGATGTCCGCCGAAGATTTCACCGCTTATTTGGCCAAGAGACAATAGCCGCATCTGTCAGGTTTGAGGGAGTGCTCAAGTGGATGTGGATGCAGTGCTTTTTGATTGCGATGGCGTGCTGGTGGATTCGGAACCCATCACCAATGGCGTGTTGCGTGTCATGCTGGCTGAAATCGGCTGGGCGTTGACGCCAGAAGAATGCATGCGCATTTTTGTCGGCAAGGCGGTCAAAGACGAAGCCGCCCTGATCGAGGCGAACACCGGTCGCCCCTTGTCAGAGGCCTGGATGGCTGACTTTCGAGAACGGCGCAATGCAGGTTTGGCGCGCGATTTTCAAGCCATTCCAAACATCCATGACGCAATGCGTGCCGTTCACCAGCGGTTTGAATCCCGCATCGCCTGTGCGTCGGGTGCGGACCGTTACAAAGTCGAGTTGCAACTGAACAAGGTGGGCTTGATGCCCTACTTTGATGGCCGCATTTTCAGCGGGCACGAGATGCCCCGCACCAAGCCCGCCCCCGATGTGTACCTGGCAGCGGCGGCCAGCCTCACCATGGCCCCCGCACGTTGCGCGGTGGTGGAAGACACCGTCACCGGTGTGC
>CAZHDP010000060.1:7996-12099 GCA_964531605.1 uncultured Burkholderiaceae bacterium
CGCCCCTCACGATGATGGCCGTGCTTTGTTGGCCGCAGGCGCACTGGCGGTGTTCCACGACATGGCCGCTTTGCCCACGATGTTGGGCATCAAGTCCTGAAACCGTGACACAATTGACGTTTACGTAAACGTCAATCAAAAAGCCTGTTTGTCTGTTTGTGATGGCGACAAGGCTTGGCGTTAAAGTGACGACACCACCTAGGAAAGCACCAAGATGCCTGCTTTGGAGACCCAACTCAACGCCCGCTCTGCGGATTTTCAGGCCAACGCTGCGGCGATGCAGGCCTTGGTCGACGATTTGAACCAACGCATTGCCAAGGTTCAGCTCGGTGGCGGCGACGCCGCCCGAGCCAAGCACACCGCCCGGGGCAAGTTGCTGCCGCGCGACCGGGTGATGGAACTGCTGGACCCCGGTACCCCGTTTCTGGAGATCGCGCCCTTGGCCGCGTTGGCCATGTACCCTGACCGTGATGGCACCGATTCAGCGCCCGCAGCGGGCTTGATCGCAGGCATCGGCCGCATCAGCGGGGTGGATTGCATGATCGTCTGCAACGACGCGACGGTCAAAGGCGGCACCTATTACCCGATGACGGTCAAGAAGCACCTGCGTGCGCAAGAGATCGCCCAACAAAACGGGTTGACCTGCGTGTACCTGGTGGACTCTGGCGGCGCCAACTTGCCCAACCAGGACGAGGTGTTCCCTGACCGCGACCACTTTGGCCGGATCTTCTTCAACCAGGCCAACATGAGTGCCCAAGGCATTTCGCAAATTGCAGTGGTGATGGGCAGCTGCACGGCCGGTGGTGCGTATGTGCCAGCGATGAGCGACGAAACCATCATCGTCAAAAACCAGGGCACCATTTTCTTGGGTGGCCCGCCTTTGGTGAAGGCCGCCACGGGCGAGGTGGTGAGCGCCGAAGACTTGGGCGGTGGCGATGTGCACACCCGCTTGTCTGGCGTGGCCGATCACCTGGCCCACAATGACCGGCACGCCTTGGCCCTGGCACGCCAAGCCATTGCGAACTTGAACCAAAAGAAGCCGTTTGGGCAAGATACACGGGCATCTGTTGCTCCTAAATTTGAAGCAAAAGAGCTCTACGGTGTGATCCCAACCGACACGCGCAAGCCGTTTGACGTGCGCGAAATCATCGCCCGCATCGTGGACGGCAGCGAGTTCCACGAATTCAAACCGCGCTTTGGCACCACGCTGGTCACCGGTTTTGCCCACATCGAAGGCATGCCTGTCGGCATCATCGCCAACAACGGCATTTTGTTCAGCGAATCGGCCCTCAAAGGCGCCCACTTCATTGAGCTGTGCTGCCAGCGCAAGATCCCCTTGGTGTTCCTGCAAAACATCACCGGCTTCATGGTGGGGCGCAAGTACGAAAACGAAGGCATCGCCCGCAACGGCGCCAAGATGGTCACGGCGGTGGCCACGGCCCAAGTGCCCAAGTTCACCATCATCATTGGCGGCAGTTTTGGCGCAGGCAACTACGGCATGTGCGGCCGCGCCTACAGCCCGCGCTTCTTGTGGATGTGGCCCAACGCGCGCATCTCGGTGATGGGCGGCGAGCAAGCTGCCAGTGTGCTGGCCACGGTCAAGCGTGACGGTATCGAGGCCAAAGGTGGCAGCTGGAGCGCAGATGAAGAAGACAGCTTCAAAGCGCCCATCCGGCAACAGTACGAAGAGCAGGGCAACCCTTACTACGCCACCGCCCGGATTTGGGATGACGGCGTGATCGACCCAGCCGACACCCGCCGTGTGTTGGCCCTGGGGCTGAGTGCCGCGATGAATGTGCCGGTGCCAGAGACGAAGTTTGGCGTGTTTCGGATGTGACCATCACGTCAATCTGAATCGGATCAACATGCGCAAAAGTTTCTCCGTGGTGTTGGCTTGTGGGTTGATGTTGGTGTTCGCAGCGTGGGCACAAGTGGCTGCCCCTGCCGCCCCGCAAGAGACGCTTGCTGCCGACCTGCAAGAGCAGATCTACCGCTTACCGGTGACCGTCAAGGACCTGTTTGGCCGGGAGGAAACCCGTCAAATTCCCGTGACCGTGTTCCGGCCCCGAGGGGATGGGCCTTTTCCGCTGGTGGTGTTCAACCACGGCAGGGCGGGGGACGACAAGCGCGCGTTGCAAGGGCGCCAACGGTTTGAGCACCTGTCGCGCTATCTGGTCAGCAAAGGGTTTGTCGTCTTGGTGCCCACGCGCGTGGGCTACGGTGAAACCTATGGCGAGTTTGACCCTGAGTCTTCTGGCCCCTGCAACAACCGCCAGTTTGAGCCCATGTCGGTGGCGGCATCTGAGCAGGTGTTGGCGGCCTACGCATGGGCCAAAACCTTGCCTTATGTGGATGCCAGTCGCTGGCTGGTGATGGGCGAATCGGTGGGTGGCTTGACCACGGTGGCCACAGTGTGGCGCAACCCGCCGCAGTTGGTGGGGGCGGTGAACTTTGCCGGGGGCTCAGGGGGAGACGCCGTCAACCGACCTGGCAACCCTTGCAGCCCAGAGCGCATCGGCAGACTTTGGAAAGCCAAGGCCGCCACGGCCAAGGTGCCGATGTTGTGGCTGTACTGGGCAAACGATAAATTTTGGGGCGAGTCTTATCCCAAACAATGGCATCAGGCATGGCTTGAGGGGGGTGGCAAGGCCGACTTTCACAGTCTGCCCGCTGTGGGCACCGATGGTCATTTCGGTGTCTCCATCGACATGAACACTTGGGTGCCCTTGATGGAAAGCTACCTGGCCGGTTTGGGTTTCACGCAGTCAGGTTTGATCACCAAACCACCGGCAACGTCCCATGCCAGGGTAGACGAGGTCGACAAAGTCCCCGTGAGCCAAGCCAACCAAGACAACTGGTACCGCAAGTTTTTGCAGGCTCGCAAACCCAGAGCGGTGGCCGTGAGTCCCGGTGGATCCATAGGCTACGCCACGGGTGATTGGGCCATGGGGCGTGCGCTGGGGTATTGCCAGGCGCGCCGTGGCGAACATTGCAAACTGTATGCCGTGGACGATGAGGTCGTATGGACACCTTGACCCAACTGCAAGCCCTGGTGGCCTCATGGCTGAGCCCTGTGGCGGGCACGGCCGGGAATGTCATGGGTCACCTCGACATGCCTGCCTTGCTGGCATTGGCGGGCGCGCTGGGCTGGGCCAGCGGGTTTCGGCTCTACATGGTTGTATTTTTGACTGGCTTGTCAGGTTTGGTGGGGTGGTTGCCATTGCCCGCGGGTTTACAGGTACTGCAACACCCGGCCATGCTGACGGTCAGCGGTGCGCTGTTGTTTGTGGAATTTTTTGCTGACAAAATTCCTGGTTTGGACTCGGTTTGGGACATGCTCAACAGTGTCATCCGTATCCCCGCCGGGGCTGCCCTGGCCGCTGCTGCGCTGGGGGCCGACAGCTCCACCATGGCTGTGGTCGGCGCGCTGCTCGGCGGCGGCTTGGCCATGACGGCGCAAGCCGCTAAAACAACCACCCGTGCTGCCATCAACACCTCGCCGGAGCCGTTTTCCAACGTCGCGATGAGCTTGCTGGAAGACGGCTTGAGTGTGGGCATCCTCTGGCTCGCCAGCAACCATCCCGTGGCTTTCGCCGTGGTGGCCATCGCCGCGGTGGTGCTGATGTGGTTGGTGACGTGGATGCTGATCAAATTTTTGCGCGCTGCAATTGCGAGATTGCAGGCTTTCTTCTCCCCCGCCACTGTCTGAGGTGCCTTGATGTTCCAAAAAATCCTGATTGCCAACCGCGGCGAAATTGCTTGCCGTGTCGCCGCCACGGCGCAGCGCATGGCCATCCGTACCGTGGCTGTGTATTCCGATGCTGACGCCAATGCCAAGCATGTTGCTGCGTGTGACGAAGCGGTGCACATCGGTGGCAGCGCCCCCAAAGACAGCTATTTGCGATGGGAGCGCATCATCGAAGCCGCCAAGGCGACGGGGGCGCAGGCCATCCACCCAGGCTATGGCTTTTTGAGTGAAAACGAAGATTTTGCCCATGCCTGTGCGGCGGCCGGTTTGGTGTTCATTGGCCCACCCGCGTCAGCCATCAAAGCCATGGGCCTCAAGGCAGAGTCCAAGCAGCTGATGGAAAGAGCCGGTGTGC
>CAZHDP010000061.1:0-12097 GCA_964531605.1 uncultured Burkholderiaceae bacterium
TGGTGCCAAGCCTTGGGGCGTGGACGTGGTCGACGTGCGCATCACCCGGGCCGATTACGTTGAGGCCATCACCGAGTCCGTCTACCGTCGCATGGAGGCTGAGCGCAAGCGCGTGGCCAACGAGCTGCGTTCGACGGGCGGTGCTGAGGGCGAAAAAATCCGCGCGGACGCGGACAAACAGCGTGAAGTGACCATCGCCAACGCCTACCGCGATGCGCAAAAAATCAAAGGCGAGGGCGATGCTGAGGCTGCTCGCATTTACGGTGAGGCTTTCGGGAAAGATCCCCAGTTCGCACAGTTCTACCGCAGTCTGGACGCCTACAAGGCCACCTTCGCTAAGAAAAGTGACGTGATGGTCTTGGACCCCTCATCGTCTGATTTCTTCAAGGTGATGCGCGGCGGCTCGGGCGGGGCAACCGTACCAGCCAAAAAATAAGCAGACTGCGATTGAATTCAGACACACTCTGGTTGGGTTTGGCCTTGGTTCTGGTGGTCGAAGGCCTGTTGCCTTTTGTATCGCCGGGGGCTTGGCGGCGCATGTTCACCCAAATCCTGCAATTGCAAGACGGGCAAATTCGTTTTTTTGGTCTGTGCAGCATGGCCTTAGGTCTGTTGCTGCTTTGGATGCAGTGACGCACAAGTCCCCGCGACCATGACCTGATCAAGGTCAGTCGAAAGGCGGGTGGCGCCAGCCCGGTAGAATCCTCGCTTTAACACCCGCATTGGTATTTCATGTCTGTCTGGCAACCCTCCTGGCAGCCCTCGTGGCAGTTGCCGGATCACCTCGCCGATGTGCTCCCTTCTGAGGCTCGGCAAATCGAAGAATGGCGTCGAGACCTCCTCGACACAGCCCGTGCTTATGGCTATGAACTGGTCATGCCGCCACTGTTGGAGCACATTGAATCTTTGCTCACCGGCACCGGTGAAGCGCTCGATTTGCAAACCTTCAAATTGGTTGACCAACTGTCGGGACGCATGATGGGGCTGAGGGCTGACACCACCCCTCAGGTTGCGCGAATCGACGCTCATTTGCTGAACCGCGCTGCAGTCACCCGCCTTTGCTATTGCGGCCCCGTTCTGCACACCCGGCCTGACCGGCCTCATGCCACGCGCGAGCCCTTGCAGTTTGGTGCCGAAATCTACGGCCACGCAGGTGCAGAAGCAGACCTTGAAGCCCTGTTGCTGGCGCTCGACTGTCTCAAGGCGGCTGGTGTTGCGCAAGTCACGGTGGACTTGGCCGACGTTCGGATCATTGATGCGTTGTTGGCAGGGTTGAAACTGGAGCCTGAGGCTCTCAGCGTGATCCACAGCGCCTTGGCCGCCAAAGATGCCAGTGCGTTTGCTTCACTTTCCGATGTGTTGCCTGAGTCCGTTCGTCAGGGCTTGCAGACGCTGGTGCAGTGCTACGGGGATGCCTCAGTGTTGGCGTCAGCCGCAGCACGGTTACCCGCGAGTGCACCACTGACCCAGGCCCTGGAGGGTTTGCGGTGGTTGGCTCAGCAGTTGGCAGACCTCCCTGGTGTCCGTGTCAGTTTTGACCTGGCCGATTTGCGTGGTTATGCCTACTACAGCGGTTCGCGCTTTGCGATGTACACCGATGGTGCCAGTGACGCCTTGGTCAGGGGCGGTCGCTACGATGGCATTGGCGCCGCGTTTGACCACGCAGACCGAGCCAATGCGCGACCAGCAGCCGGGTTCAGCCTCGACTTGAAAGCCCTGTTGGGCGTGGCACCTACCAAGCCGCTGAAAGCCGCCATCCGTGCGCCGTGGACGGCGCCAGAGGGTGTCGCAGGGGGATCTGCCGGCATGCGTGCCGCCATTGCAGCCCTGCGAAGCAGAGGTGAGACCGTGGTCTGCATCTTGCCAGGGCACGAAAGCGAAATCGATGAATTCCAATGTGACCGCGAGTTGAAGTCGGTTGGCGGTCAATGGCTGGTGCAGGCGTTGTGAACGCCTTTTCCAGCAAACACATGAGTCAATAACCCTTGCTTGAGATGGATTTGAAATGAAAGCAACCCAAGGTAGAAACGTCGTTGTGGTGGGCACCCAGTGGGGTGACGAAGGCAAGGGCAAACTGGTCGACTGGCTGACAGAAAGCGCCCAAGGCGTGGTCCGGTTTCAAGGCGGCCACAACGCTGGGCACACCCTGGTGATCAATGGCGTCAAAACCGCTCTGCATTTGATCCCCAGCGGCATCATGCGCCCTGGTGTGAAGTGTTACATCGGCAACGGCGTGGTGTTGTCTGCTGCCAAATTGTTTGAAGAAATCGAGGGCTTGGAGCGTGCAGGCGTCGATGTGCGTTCGCGGTTGCGCATCAGTGAAGCGTGCCCTCTGATTTTGCCTTTCCATGCGGCCATCGACATTGCCCGTGAAGTGCGCAAAGAAAAGGGCGGTCTGGAAAAAATTGGCACCACAGGGCGTGGCATTGGCCCCGCTTACGAAGACAAAATCGCCCGCCGCGCCTTGCGCGTGCAAGACCAGAAATACCCTGATCGCTTTGCCACGAAGCTGCGCGAACTGCTCGATTTGCACAACCATGTGCTGACCCAGTACTTGGAAGCCTCACCCATCGAGTTCCAACCGGTGTACGACGAAGCCATGCGCCATGCGGAATTGCTCAAACCGATGATGGCCGATGTGTCGCGTGAGTTGAACGACGCCCACAAAGCAGGTGCCAACCTGTTGTTCGAAGGTGCACAGGGCACGCTGCTGGACGTGGACCATGGCACCTATCCTTTTGTCACGTCCAGCAACTGTGTGGCTGGCAATGCAGCGGCAGGTGCGGGTGTTGGTCCAGGCATGTTGCATTACATCCTCGGCATCACCAAGGCCTATTGCACCCGCGTGGGCGGTGGCCCGTTCCCTACCGAACTGGACTGGGAAACCCCAGGCACCGTGGGTTACCACTTGTCGACCGTTGGGGCAGAGAAGGGCGTTACCACCGGACGCAGCCGCCGGTGTGGCTGGTTCGATGCGGCCTTGCTCAAGCGCAGTGCCCAGGTGAACGGCTTGTCAGGCTTGTGCATCACCAAACTCGATGTGTTGGATGGCATCAAAGAGTTGCTGCTGTGCACGGGCTACGAATTGGATGGTGAGGTGACCGACATTTTGCCCATGGGCGCCGATGACATTTCCCGCTGCAAACCCATCTATGAAACGATGGAAGGTTGGACTGAAACCACGGTGGGCGTGACCGACTACAACAAGCTGCCCGTGAATGCCCGCCTGTATTTGCAACGCATCGAACAGGTCACCGGTGTGCCGGTGGACATCGTGTCCACCAGCCCAGACCGTGACCACACCATCATGATGCGTCACCCTTACCTGGCTGATTGAATCTCTCAAACCGCTGCTTCGGCAGTAACTGCGCCATAGTTAGCTATTTATTCAGGAGCAAAACCATGTTGACCGAAGACGGCAAACACCTGTACGTGAGCTACGACGAGTACCACAACCTCATTGAAAAACTGGCCCTCAAAATCCATCAATCGGGTTGGGAGTTCGACACCATCCTGTGTTTGGCACGTGGCGGCATGCGCCCCGGCGACATCTTGAGCCGCATTTTTGACAAACCTCTGGCCATCATGTCCACCAGCTCTTACCGCGCTGAAGCCGGTACCCAGCAAGGGCATCTGGACATCGCCAAATTCATCACCACGCCCAAGGGCGAGATCGCAGGCAAGGTGCTGTTGGTGGATGATCTGGCCGACTCTGGGCACACGTTGAACGCTGTGATCAACATGCTCAAAACCAACTATTCGCCCATCACCGAACTGCGAAGCGCGGTGATTTGGACCAAAGGCGTCTCCAGTTTCAAACCTGATTTCTCGGTGGAGTACCTGCCAACCAACCCATGGATTCACCAACCTTTTGAAGGCTACGATTCCATGCGTCCTGCGCAGTTGATGGAGAAGTGGAAGGTCTGATCCCCGCAGCGCAGGAAGGCTCTCCATGACACCGGAACAGCACCCCACGACGCAACTCGTCACGCAACTCATACACCATCCGTACCAGCCTCCGGCTGCGTTCGAGGCCCCACAGCCTGGTGTGTTCAAAGCGTCTACGGTCATCTTTCCCAACGTGGCTGCGATGCGCACACGGGAATGGAAAGACAAGACCAGCTACACCTACGGTCTGCACGGCACGCCAACAACCTTCACGTTGGAGGAGCGCCTGTGCGCGCTCGAAGGCGGCAAGCAATGTGTGCTCGTGCCCAGTGGTTTGGCGGCCATCGCGATGGTGTCTTTGGCGTTGCTGCGCACCGGTGACGAGGTCCTGATCCCTGACAACGCTTATGGGCCCAATCTCGCATTGTGCGAAGGAGAGCTCAAGGCCTGGGGCATCACACACCAGCGCTACGATGCGTTGAACCCGCTGGATCTGGCCGCCAAAATCAATGACCGCACCCGCTTGGTGTGGCTCGAAGCGGCGGGGTCCTGCACCCTGGAATTCCCAGATTTGCCCGCCTTGGTCTCGATCTGTCGGGCCAAAGGGATCACGACCGCCCTCGACAATACTTGGGGTGCGGGCCTTGCCTTCCAACCCTTTGACTTGCCAGGGTTGAGTGGTGGCGTCGATGTCTCCATGCACGCGTTGACCAAATACCCCAGCGGCGGTGGCGATGTGCTGATGGGCAGTGTGATCACCCGTGATGAAGCGTTGCACATGCGGATCAAATTGGCCCACATGCGCTTGGGCTTGGGGGTGTCAGGCAACGACGCAGAGACCCTTTTGCGTTCGCTGGCCAGCATCGATTTGCGCTACCGGGCAGCAGATGCCACAACGCGGCAACTCGCGGCGTGGGCTGAGCAGCGCCCTGAGTTTGCGCAGGTTTTGCACCCCAGCCTCACCACGTCGCCTGGCCATGTGCATTGGAAAGCCCTGTGCGACCCCAATGGCAGCGGTGCCCCTGGCCGTGCCGCAGGTCTGTTCAGCGTGATCGTTGGACACCAGTACAGCGCTGCGCAGGTGGACGCGTTTTGCGATGCCCTTCAGCTCTTCAAGCTCGGCTACAGCTGGGGCGGCCCGATGAGCCTGGTCGTGCCCTACAACCTCAGCCACATGCGTCCCTCCTGGCCCGCACATGTGGCGCAGGGCACGTTGGTTCGTTTTTCTGCAGGTTTAGAGGCTGTCGAGGACTTGCAGGCAGACTTGGCGCAAGCTGCAGATCGCGCGTTTTCGCAAATGGGTTAAAGTGCTTGCCTTAATCTGAAAGATCACATTGGCAACACCGAACTACGGCTACGAAAAACGTCAGAAAGAACTGGCGAAAAAACGCAAAAAAGAAGACAAGCTCAAAGCCAAGGCGGACAAGAGCAAACATGGTGAGCCGCAAACTGATGATGGCGCTGAGGGTTCGGTGCCTGACGGCGCCCCCGACACGCCATCAACCCAGCCTGAACAGGGCTGAGCCACCTCATTTCAGCAACCCTTTCAGCCCTGGCCACACGTTGTCTAACATTCTCGGATGCGCAGTGGCCAAGGGGTGAATGCGGTCTGCCTGAAACCACCGCGCAGGATCAGCATCATCGGCAATGCCTTTGAGCAAAAACGGCACCACCGCGGCTTTGTGGGCTTGCCCCACGGTGACAAACACCTCAGAAAACCGCCGGGCATAGTCGGCGCCATAGTTAGGCGGGATTTGCATGCCTACCAGCAACACCTTGGCACCCACCGCTTGTGCGGCTTGCGTCATGCTGCTGAGGTTGTCCTCTGTCATGCGCAGTGGCAGACCCCGCAATGCGTCGTTGCCACCCAGTTCAATCACCACCACCGCAGGTTTGTGCTGCGCCAGCAAACCGGCCAACCGCGAACGACCACCCGAGGTGGTGTCGCCACTGATGCTGGCGTTGATCACCCCGTAGGGCAGTTTCTGGGCGCTCAGCCGCTCAGAAAGCAAAGACACCCAACCCGCGCCGCGGGCCAATCCATATTCGGCACTCAGCGAGTCGCCGACCACCAGGATATTTTTGACAGGTGAGCCGCCGGGTGAATTGGCCCCAACCAGGCCAGACCAACCGATCAGTGCGGTGCACAGGATAAAGTGTCGTCGTTGTTTCAAGAGGGTTTCCATGTCCATACCGTCAGATCACCTTGTTGCTGCCCCTGTGGCCGCAAGTACCTCGCCCACGCTCATTGCGGTGGAGCATGTGTCCAAGTCAGTGACCGACTCCACAGGGACGTTGGACATTTTGCGCGATATCGAGTTCCACATCCGTGCAGGTGAGACAACCGCCATCGTCGGCGCCTCTGGCTCTGGCAAAAGTACCCTGTTGTCGATCATCGCGGGCTTGGACACACCCACGCAGGGCACGGTGCGACTGGCGGGTCAAGACCTGTTCGCCATTGACGAGGATGCCCGTGCAGCCCTGCGAGCCCAAAAGCTGGGTTTTGTGTTCCAGAGTTTTCAGCTCATGGGCAACCTGACCGCGCTGGAGAACGTGATGCTTCCACTTGAATTGGCGGGTCTCAAAGGCCGCAACGCACGCGCTGAAGCCACCGAAATGCTTCAGCGTGTCGGCTTGGGCGAGCGTCTGAACCACTACCCCAAGGTGCTGTCAGGCGGCGAGCAGCAACGTGTGGCGTTGGCCCGAGCCTTTGTGGTGAAGCCCGCGGTGTTGCTGGCCGACGAACCCACGGGCAGTTTGGACTTTGCCACCGGTGAGCGCATCATGGCCTTGATGTTCGAACTGAACCAGGAGCAGGGCACGGCCTTGGTCTTGGTCACACACGATCGCCACATTGCGGCACGCTGCCAGCATTGCATCACCATCGAAGCCGGCCGCGTTGTGCCCAAGCAAGGATAATCACGGCATGTCCTCCCCCAAAGTCCTGTTCGGCTTTCACGCCGTTGGCGTGCGACTCAAAACCGCGCCGCAATCCATTGTTGAGATTTATTTTGAGCCTACGCGCCGCGACGCGCGCATGCGTCAGTTTTTGGACCGCGCCAAAGAAGCCAATGTCCGCCTGATTGAAGGCGATGGTCTGAGGCTTGCCAAACTGTGCGGCAACCACGGTCACCAGGGGGTTGTGGCCCGCGTCGAGGTGCTGCCGCAAGCGCACTCACTGGACGAGTTGTTAGAAGACTTGGAAGCCAAGGGCATTGAGCAACCGTTGTTGCTCGTGCTTGATGGTGTGACCGACCCCCACAACCTGGGGGCTTGTTTGCGCGTGGCCGACGGTGCAGGCGCACATGCGGTGATCGCCCCGAAAGACCACGCGGTCGGCATCAACGCGACGGTTGCCAAAGTGGCCAGTGGCGCCGCTGAAACCATGGCTTACTTCATGGTGACCAACCTCGCGCGCACCCTGGGTGAGCTCAAAGAGCGCAACATTTGGTGCATCGGCACCAGTGACGATGCACCGCGCACGCTCTACCAGGTTGACCTGAAAGGTCCGGTGGCCTTGATCCTTGGGGCGGAGGGCCAAGGCATGCGCCAGTTAACCCGCAAAACGTGCGACGAGTTGGTCAGCATTCCGATGCGCGGTGGCGTTGAAAGCTTGAACGTGTCGGTGGCCAGTGGTGTGTGTTTGTATGAAGCGCTGCGACAGCGTACCGTATGATTTGCTATACAAATGATAGCTACTAATCCAATGAGAGCTTGCCGGTTGACCCTGTCAGTGGCAGCAATCTCCTTGGGGCTGCTTGCTTGCGGTGGCGGTGGTGGATCTGAGACGGCAACCGTGAGTCCTGTCCAACCTGTGTCACCGGTCAGTCCGGTCAGCTATCCTGCTGCCGCCACGCTGGCGGGGCAATGCGAGGTGCCTCGCACCGGCCTCAATCCGGGCACAGGAGGGTTTTACGTTGACGTGCAAGGCTCCAAGGACACTGAAAAGGCCTGGGTGCGTTCCTGGATCAACGACACTTACCTGTGGTATGCCGAAGTACCTGATGTGCCTGCGAGTGGCTTTGCTTCCGCCACTGACTATTTCAGCGTGCTCAAAACCTCGGCCACCACTGCCAGCGGTGCCGCCAAGGACAAGTTCCACTTTACTTACCTGACGCCCGACTGGGTGGCCTTGTCGCAAAGCGGTATCCAGGTGGGCTATGGGATCGATTGGGTGTTGCTGTCCAGCAAGCCGCCGCGCAGTATCGTGGTGTCGCAGGTCACCCCCGGTTCTGTGGCCGCTGCTGCAGGCGTCCAGCGTGGTACCACGGTGTTGGCTGTGGACGGTGTGGATTTGGTGAATGGCACGGATGTGGCCACCCTCAACAGTGGCCTGTTCCCGTCAGTGAGTGGACAAACGCACAGCTTGCTCATCAAAGACCCAGGGGCTGCGGCGACGCGCACGGTGAGCTTGAAATCGGGCGCTGTGACCTCGGTGCCTGTGCAAAACGTGAAGGTCATCGAGTCGAACGGTACGTCGGTGGGCTATTTGCTGTTCAATGACCACATCGCAACCGCAGAGCAACTGTTGGTGAATGCGGTGTCGCAGTTGCAGGCATCCAAGGTGTCTGACCTGGTGCTGGACGTGCGTTACAACGGTGGTGGCTACCTGGATATCGCATCGCAGCTGGCTTACATGATTGCGGGCCCTTCCACCACACAGGGCAAGGTGTTTGAACAACTGGTCTTCAATGACAAGAACCCTTTCAACCAGTCGGCAGCCGATACCCGAACGCCTTTCCATGCCCAAACACTGGGCTTCTCGGTGCCCAAGGGGCAAGCGCTGCCTTACCTGGGCCTCAAACGCGTCTATGTTCTGACCAGCGCCCGAACGTGTTCTGCCAGCGAGTCGATCGTGAATGGTTTGCGTGGTGCGGGCGTCGAGGTGAATGTGGTGGGCGGGGCCACCTGCGGCAAGCCTTATGGGTTCATCCCCCAAGACAATTGTGGCGTGACCTATTTCGCCATTCAGTTCAAAGGGGTGAACCACCTGGGGTTTGGTGACTATGCTGACGGCTTGGCCCCGACTTGTGCAGCTGCCGACGATTACACCAAAGCGTTAGGGGACCCCACAGAAGGCCAGTTGGCTGTGGCCTTGAAGTTGCGCGGTGACGGACTTTGCCCCAGCGTGGCACCTGCCACCTCAGTGGCCAAGGCCACCACATTGGGGACGGGGGTTGCGTTGACTCTGCCCGACAACCCAGCTCGCCAGAACAAGTTGTTGCGCTGAGCCAAATTGCCTCAGGTCACGGTGAAAAAGCGCATCACCACCTTGTCGGGGTGGCGAGCGCCTGTACCAAGGAACATCCGCTCGGTGATCCACTGCAGTGCGGGTGACGCGGTTTCAAAACTGGGGCTGCAGCGAAAGTAAATTTGCGACGGGTCCACAGGCTCGCCGCTCACCAGCTTGGCCATCAGTTCGGCGGGGCCAGAGCGCACCGCACGGTTTTGCACGTAGATCAGGTCACCGCCATCGGTCTCCAAGCAATAACGAGCGTCCAACTCCGCCAGCTGATCGTTGATGACCAGTTGGAAGTCAGCCCCGCCGGGCAGCACTTTGGCGGTCCAGCCGTCGCCGCTCGCAGTACCGCCCAAAATCGGGATCAGTCGACGTCGGCCCCGTACGGTGACGCCCACCTCCTGCGGTTTGTCAACAAGCACAGAGAGGTCGGCAAAGAAGTGCAGGCCAGGGGTAGGCAGGTCAGTGGGCATGGTCATCGGGTAGAAGGAGTCAAAGGCTTCATAGGCTTCAAAGGCGTTGAAGAGTGTGTCAAGGTAACCGGTTGACTCACGGCAAGGCACAGCTGAAGTTGGCCGCGTCCTCGGTGTTACCACTGCCTTTGTACTTGGCGTAACGAGGGTAGACGCACAGTGGGCGACTGCGCCCTGCAAAGTCTGGGTTTGCTTTGCTCGCCACGGCCGCAATGGCACTCGGTGCAACGCCTTTTTCAACCCAGTCCACCATGGTTTGGATGGAGTCAAACGTGTCGGTTGCCGGTCCGCCTGAGCAATGGCTCATGCCAGGCACCATGACGGCTTTGGCAAACTGCTGAACTTGCTCCAGCCCGCCATGGTTCTTGGCCAGGCGGTGGTAGTAATCCAGGGTGTCGGTGGCCGAAAAGATGGGGTCCGACATGCCGTGGATGAACATCAGTTTGCCGCCGCGCTTCTGGAAGGCCGCCAGCCGGTCATCGGCGTAGGTATCGTAGATGGCAGAAAACCACGACATGCGGACAGGATCGGTGTCAAAGTTGAACTTCAAGGGGTTGAAGCCGAGGTCGGGTGGGGTGAAAAACTCATGAACCAAGGCATCAACCATCAAGAAGTTGTACCGCGAATCGGGTTTGGCCGTGGTCGAGTTGCCCAGCGTCCATGCACGCCACCCTGGTGCCGCCAAGCCTGGATCCCACGGTTGACCGGCGTACAGCTGTTGCCCTTTGCTGTTTTTGGGGCCACCGAACACCGCTTTGAGCGCGCCCACCTGACCTTCGCTCAGACAACTGGCTGTTTTATCGCCCTTGCACTGCAACACAGCGGGGTCAAACTGGCAGGCTTGGATGTGGTTCACCATGCCATCGGCCAAGCCGTCTGCGGCATCGCAGCGGTCATTGATGGCCTTGGCCACCAAATTCAGGTCGGGGTTACTGAATGCCCGTGACAAGATCGGGTTGCCTGCTGCATCTTTGGGCGCAATGGCCGTGAGGTGTATGTTGTTCCACATGGCTGCCACGGTGGCGCCACTGGACACCCGCATGGCTGGCGCACCCGCAGTGATGCCGTCAAACATGTCGGGGTAGCGTTGCGAGAACATCATCCCTTGGCGCCCGCCACCGGAACAGCCTGAAAAATAAGACTTGTTCGGTGCGCGACCATAGCGTTGACCAGTCAAAGCTTTTGCGGCGGTGGCCGCTTTGGCATGGGCATCGAATGCGTGGTCTAACCTGGCAACCGGGTCAAGACCAAAACTGCCGCTTTGACCTTGGTGCCCGGCGTCAGTGGAGACCACGGCAAAACCCTGACCCAGCGGCGAGGGTGTGCCAATCGAGATGCTGGAACTCAGTGAGGTGTCACGCAATGTCCCATCGTTGCCGCCGCCACCGAGGTACAGGAAGCGACCGTTCCAGTGGTCGGGCAGACTCAGTTCAAAACCCGTGGCGTAAGGCTTGCCATCGACACCGGTACGCGCACCGATGTAGCCTGTGACCACGCAGTGCCCCGGAAGAAAATCGCCGCTGGTGGCATTGCCAGGCCGACGGGTGCCCGCACTGACGTGTCGGCTTTTGAGTGTCGTGTCTGACAAGGTGGCTTGGGCGCTGATGGCCTCGCAGGCTTGCTTGGCAGCTTCGGCGCTGCTGGCATTGACCTTGGCGGCGTCTGTCCCTGGGGCGGCACAACCGACCAGCAAGGAAGCCAAAAGGCCGCTCGACAGGCCAACTGACAGCGTGGATGGCAAGGGTAAAGGCTTGCGCAATGGCGTGTGTTTCACAGGCGTCTCCTGGTTCAGTCTGCTTTGAATCCGGTCGCGGCTACGGCCTTGCCCCATTTGACCGTGTCGGCGCTGATGATGCGGGCAAATTCATCACGTGTGGTGCCGGTCACGCGAAAGCCTGCTTCTTCGAGTTTGGCTTTGCCCTCTGGGGAGCGCACCACTTTCAGGATGTCTGCATTGAGCTTGTTGACGATGTCCACAGGGGTTTTGGCTGGCGCAACCACGCCAAACCAGGAGCTGAACTCCAGGTCGGTGTAGCCTTGCTCTTTGAAGGTGGGTACCTCTGGCAATGCACCTGCCCGGACTGGGCCCGTGGTGGCGAGTGCCGCCAGTTTGCCTGCTTTGACGTTGGGTGCGGCCAAGCCGACGCTGGCAAACACACCATGCACGTCACCGCTGAACATGCCGCTGAGCGCATCTGCCGTGCTTTTGTAGTGCACGGGCTCGGGCTTGAGTTTGAGGGCATCCCCAAACATGTAAGCGCCGAAGTGCCCAGGGGTGCCTGCACCAAAGGTGGCCATGAACAAGCCCTTTTGCTGCTGCGACCATTCCACAAACTCTTTCACTGTTTTGGCGGGCACTTTTTGCGGGTTGACCAAGAACGCAAAGTCGGCGCTCACGACTTGGCTGACTGGCATGAAGTCTTTGACGGGGTCGTAGGGCAATTTGTTGTAGCTGCTGGGGGCAATGCTGAGTTGGCCAGTCTCGCCCAGCATCACG
>CAZHDP010000062.1:0-11848 GCA_964531605.1 uncultured Burkholderiaceae bacterium
GTGCAAAAAATCGGCGGCGACAAAGTCAAACAGGTCATCAAAGTGCGCAATGGCATTGAGAGCGACGTGGCCAAAAAGATTCAAAACCTGATCAAGGGCAGCAAACTCAAGGTGCAAGCCGCCATTCAAGGCGATGCGGTGCGCGTGACCGGCGGCAAACGGGATGACCTCCAGGCCGCGATGGCACTGTTGCGAAAAGACATCACCGACATTCCGATCAGTTTCAACAATTTCAGAGATTGATGCGACCATTGCAAGGTTGACCTCTTCACCTCACACCAACAGCCCTCGGAAACGCCCCCATGGAGTTGATTGAACTGCCCAAAGACAAATTGACTTTGGGCATGTCATTGAAGTGCACCCTGCGTGACGAGTCGGGCGCCATCTTGTTGGCCAAGGGCAACAGGATCGACACCAAGCAGCAACTTGAAGGTATCAAAAGCCGCCGACAAATCTTCATTGAAATTGACGAATCGGAAGACGCCGTCAAGATCATGATGAATGGCTTGGTGGCGCTGGATCGCGCAGGCGCGGCGATCAAAGACTACAGCAAATACATCAACCTCAAAAAAGAACCTGAAGAAGAAAAGCTGGTTGGCACGCTGGTTCAACGGTGGAGTGACGTTGAATCCAAACTCGCAGGGCTGCTGGCCAGTGTCAACGAAACCAGCAACTTCGATCAAAAAGTACGCAAACTGGCTGAGTTTGTCGACTTGTTGATGAAAGAAGACGCCACGGCAGCGCAGTTTCTGCTGTTCAATCGGTCGGTTTCCCATTTCACGGGCTACAGCGTGCTGCACTCACTGTTGTGCGCGTCCTTGTGCCACTCGCTTTGCGGTCTGTTCAAACTCACACCGGCCGAGCAAACCAGCTTGGTCTGTGCGGCCATGACAATGAACATCGCCATGACAGCCTTGCAAGACGAATTGGCTTTGCAAAAAAGCCCTCCCAGCCCCGGTCAACGCAGCACCATCGACCAACACGCCGTGGCTGGGCGTCAGCTCTTGGTGAAAGCGGGCGTCACTGACCCCCTGTGGTTGGACGTTGTTGCCCTGCACCACCATCCGCTAGACAACCCAGGCAGCTTGACCGAATGGGCACCAGTTCAACGCATGGCCAAGATCTTGCAAACCGTGGACCGCTACACCGCAGCCATGAGCCCCCGCAAATCCCGCTCGGGTCGCACGGCCAGAGACTCGGTCAAAAGCGTGGTGGTACAAGCAGGCTCAACCAAACACGATGAGGTGGGCACGGCCCTGGTGGGTCTGCTGGGGTTGTCGCCCCCCGGCACCTACGTGAAGCTGGGTAACGGAGAAACGGCCGTGGTCATGCGGCGTGGGGCTCGACCCGCTGAACCCTTGGTGGCCAGCGTGTTGAACCGCAACGATGAACCGGTTGCCGAACCTCGCCTGCGCGACGTGGCGCGTGAACAAATCGCCATTCAAGCCACACTGACAGCGACAGACATCCGGGTCAACCTCAAGCTAGAGGCCATGCTCAAAATCATGCCAAAACACTGACAGCGTTGGCCAGGCAGGTTTTGCGCTCACGCGGGGCACTGCCAACACAAGAGGCTGCCATCAAGCCTCTTTTTTTTGCCCCAGCTTGGATTCTTTGCCCGCAATCAGGCGGCCTATGTTTTCGCGATGGCGGTACATCAACAAACCGCCCATCACCACCAAAGCCAAGGTCACGGGCGTCTCAGCGAGCCAAGCGACACGGTGCCCGAACAGGTAATACACCGGGGCAAATACCGCCATCACCAAAGATGAAAGCGACGAGTAGCGGAAGAAAAACGCCATGATCAGCCACGTCAAGCACGCGGCCAAGCCCAACCAAGCATTCACGCCAAACAACACCCCGATGGCGGTGGCAACCCCTTTGCCGCCCACAAAGTGAAAGAAAACGGGCCACAAATGCCCGAGAAAAGCAGCCAGTCCGACCAACGCTTGCGTGCCCTCTTCCAAGCCATACGGCGCACCGTACCACCGGACCAGCACCACAGGCAACCAACCCTTGAGCGCATCAAACAACAGCGTGATGATGGCGGCCTTCTTGCTGCCAGACCGCAACACATTGGTGGCCCCTGGGTTTTTGCTGCCAAACGTGCGCGGGTCAGACAAACCCATGGCTCGGCTGACGATCACCGCAAACGACAAAGAACCCAACAGGTAAGCCGCCACAGCAGCAAGCACAGGATAGAGAACGTCCAAAACCATCACCTCTCGGTCAATCAATACGGGGAATACGGGGCAAACAAGGTGCTCATTCTGCCAGCGCGCACTGCACCGGTTGGGCATTCAACAACTGCTGGCACACCTGCGGGTCCAATCCAACCAGAAACCCGCGCCGCCCGCCGTTGATGGCAATCCGCGGCAAATCCAGAATGGTGGACTCGATGTACACGGGCATCGCTTTGCGCGTGGCAAAGGGCGATGTGCCCCCCACCAAGTAGCCGCTGTGCTTGTTGGCCACCTCAGGCTTGCAAGGCGCCACCGATTTACACCCGATCTGCCGCGCCAGGTTTTTGGTGGACACGGTGCGGTTGCCATGCATCAACACCACCAGTGGCTTGGCTTTGTCGTCTTCCATGATCAGCGTTTTGACCACGGTGAACGGATCAAACCCCAGCACCGTCGCACTGTGTTGCGCCCCACCGTGCTCCAGGTATTCGTAAGGGTGCTCCGTGAAAGCCACCTTGTTCGCTTTCAGGAACTGCGTGGCGGGGGTTTCTGAGGTGTGGGCTGATTTGGTCAAAGCATGCTCTTTTTCTATCGAATGATTTTAAAGTCGACACAGTGACGTTACTTTTAGGACCAACAGACCCAGCTTTACAGCAAACCAGCTAAACGATAAACTTGCCTTCATGAAAACCACCTTTGATTTACCCGATGAACTGGTACGCGAGATGAAGCTGCGCGCCGTCATGCAAGGACGCACCCTGCGTGATCTGGCTGCCGACTTCATCCGCCAAGGCTTGGGTTTGACTGCGCCGCGCTCCCCACAGGCACCTTCAGCAAATTCGCTGGTGCAACTTGCACCCAACGGATTGCCGATGATTCGGTGCAGCGCTGCTGCACCCGCGACAGACATGACCGTTGACGACCTGTTGGCACTGGAGCAGCAAGCACAAACCCAGGAGGACTTGCGCAGTGCCGGGCTCACTTCTTGACACCAACGTGTGGCTGGCCGCTCTCTTCCCGACTCACCCGTTTCATGCCGTCGCACAACGTGCCATCGTGCAGGCCACGTCGGCGCAGCCTGCCGTGTGGTGCCGCTCGACCCAGCAAAGCTTCTTCCGCCTGGCATCTTCACCTACTCTGCACAAGGCCTACGGCGCAGAGCGAATGACCAACCGCGACGCCTTGTTGGCCATGGATTCGTTCCAAGCCTTGCCGCAGGTCACCCAACGCGACGAGCCCCCTGGTGTGTCGGCCCTGTGGCGGCAGATGGCGGGGCTTGACTCAGCGTCACCCAAGGTGTGGATGGACGCCTATTTGGCCGCGTTTGCCGTGGCAGGCGGGCTGTCGCTGGTGACACTGGACCGAGATTTCAACAACTTTGCGCCACAAGGGCTGGACTTGGTGTTACTGCAGCAGTGAGGCACTGGATCTCGCAATCAGCTCACAGCGCCGGGTCCCGCATCTCCCACCGAATGGCGTCAATCGCGGTCAGCAACTCAGGGGATAAGGTGGTGCCCCAAGCGTTCAGGCACTCGTCCAGTTGCGCAACAGACGTCACGCCAATGATGGTGCTGGCCACGCTCCAGCGGGTGTAGCAAAAGGCCAGCGCCATCTGGGTGGGGGTCAGGCCGTTGTCGCGGGCGAGTTGGTTGTAGCGGCGGGCGGCGGTCAGGGCTTCGGGGCGGCCCCAACGTTGTTTGCGCACCGACTCGTACGTGCTGATGCGCGTGCCCTTGGGGGCATCAGGACCCGTGGTGCCGCTGGCGTCGTATTTGCCTGTGAGCAGACCAAAACCCAGTGGTGAGTACGGGATGTGTGAGACACCCAGGCGGTGCATGGTTTCGTCCAGGCCGTTGTCCACGGTGCGGTTGATCAGGCAGTAGGGGTTTTGCACGGTGGCGATGCGCGGCAGGCCGTGCTGTTCGGCCAGGCACACGAACTCGTGCACGCCGTAGGGGGTTTCGTTGGACAGGCCAATGTGCCGGATTTTGCCGGCCTTGACCAAGCCGCCCAGGGTTTGCAGCTGCTCCAGGATGGGGGTCTGGCTGGTTTCTTTGCTGGGGTGGTAATACAGGTTGCCAAAAGCGGGCACATGGCGCTCGGGCCAGTGGATTTGGTACAGGTCAATCACGTCGGTTTGCAAGCGCTTGAGGCTGGCGTCGCAAGACGCGATGATGTCCTTGCTGGTCATGCCTGCACCTTCGCGGATCCACGGCATGCCGCGCGATGGCCCTGCCACCTTGGTCGCCACCACCAGCTTTTGGCGAGCCCCTGGGTTTTTTTGAAACCAATTGCCAATGATGGTTTCGGTAGCGCCGCACGTTTCAGCCTTGGCGGGCACTGAATACATCTCTGCGGTGTCAATGAAGTTGACGCCGCGCTCCAGGCTGCGGCTGAGGATGGCATGGGCGTCGGCCTCGCTGACCTGCTCACCGAAGGTCATGGTGCCCAAGCAAATGGGGGTGACATGGAGGTCGCTTTGACCAAGTTTGACAAGTGGGGCGTTTTTCATGGCGGAGGGGAAATGAATCGATCGAGGTGGTCGGAAAAGTCAAAGGGTATTTTCAGTCAAGCGCGGGCCTTGGCTTCTTCTTGCAAGCGCAACACGCGCCGCTGCACCTTGCCGGTGGTGGTCATGGGCAATTCGGCAACAAATTCGATCTCTTTGGGGTACTCGTAAGGGGCCAAGCGGCCTTTGACGTGCGCCTGCAATTGGGCGACGATTTCAGCCTCAAATGGAGCCGTTCCGGCAGGGTGGGCGTCACGTTTCGCTACAAAATCAGGAGCAAGCACCACAAACGCCTTGACCACCGCACCCCGTGCTGCATCGGGTTTGGGCACCACGGCGGCATTGGCCACCGCAGGGTGTTTGACCAGGCAGTTTTCGATCTCGCTGGGGCCGATGCGGTAGCCCGCCGCCTTGAACACGTCATCGGCACGGCCTTGGTACCAGAGGTAACCGTCGGCATCGCGGGTGGCCAGGTCGCCCGTGCGGCACCAATCACCGGTGTATTTGCCTTGGGTGGCCTTGTCGTTTTTCCAGTAACCCAAAAAGAAAATCGGGTCAGGTTGGCCATGCACATCAAAACGGTTGAGGGCCACGTCACCTGGCTCACCCACAGGCACCTCTTGCCCCGCCTCGTCGATCACCGCGACCCGGTGCCCGGGGTAGCCCTTGCCCATGCTGCCGGGTTGGGATGGCCACAAACGGTTGCAGTTGCCCACGATGTAGTTGATCTCGGTCTGGCCAAACATCTCGTTGACCGTCACACCGAGCTCATCACGGCAATACCCATACACCGCATCGCCCACGGCTTCGCCAGCACTCATCAACCCCTGCAAGCGCAGACCTGCAAACTGCTGGCGCGGCTGGGGGTAGGCCTTCATCATGGCTTTGAGGGCTGTCGGGAACAAAAAGCTGTGTGTCACACCATGCTGCTGCATCAGCTCAAACGCGGTGTCAGGGCTGAAGCGGCCGTTGTACGCAACGATGACGCGGCCAAAATACAGCGTGGGCAGCAAGGCGTCCATCAAGCCGCCCGTCCAAGCCCAGTCGGCAGGCGACCAAAACACGGCTCGGCTCGGCTCGGCGGCGTTCCACGGGTCAAAGCCAAACCAGTTTTGGCTGCACACAAAGCCGGTCAGGTTGCCGATCAGCGCCCGGTGCGGGATCAACGCCCCCTTGGGAGGGCCGGTGGTGCCGCTGGTGTAGATCAGCACAGCGCCCTCATCTGCTTTGGTTTTAATAGCAACAAATGACGCAGATGCTGCCGAAAGTGAAGTTTTCCACCCTAAAGCATCGCCTGCGGCACGACCAGCGCCCACCCGGATCACGTTGCGCAACGTTGGGCAAGCGGCACGCACGGCATTGACGTTGGCATCGGTTGTGTCGTCCACGATGGCGGCCACGGCTTCGCTGTCTTGCAAGCGGTATTCCAGTGCCTCAGGGCCAAACAGTTGCGACAAAGGCATCGCCACCGCCCCCATTTGCAGCACGGCCATGTAGGCCACAGCAGTCTCAAACCGCTGCGGCATGACGATGGCCACGCGGTCGCCGCGCTTGACGCCCAACTGGCGCAGCAGGTTGGACGCCCGGTTGGCGGCGGCCTGCAACTCGCCATAGCTGTGTTTGACCGGGCGTTTGCCTGCCTGGTGGATGACGATGGCGGTCTGTTGGGCGGTGGCGGCGTTGCGGGCCCAACGGGCGCAGCACACCTCGGCCATGTTGAATTGAGCGGGTACTTGCCAGCGGAACTGCTGGTGCAGCGTGGCGTAATGGTCTGCGGGGGCGTTGTCTCTGCGTTGACTGCGTGGCATGGCGGCCTTCCTTATGATCTTTGGAATGTACCCAATTCAAAGAGTCTCCCGCAGCGAATTCGTCTCCATTCGCAACCTGAGCTATCACGTGCGCGTCTGGGGTGAGCCAGCCCCCGGCAAAGTGCCCCTGGTGATGGTGCACGGCTGGATGGACGTGGCCGCGTCTTACCAGTTTGTGGTGGACGCCTTTGCCCAAGACCATTACGTGATTGCCCCTGACTGGCGCGGCTATGGTCTGACGGCGTGCCCCGACGCCGACAACTACTGGTTTCCTGACTACATGGCCGACCTGGACTTCCTGCTCGACCACTACGCCCCTGACCAAGCTGTGAACCTGGTGGGCCACAGCATGGGTGGCAACGTGGCCATGCTGTACGCTGGGGTGCGGCCCGGGCGAATTCGACGCCTGGTCAACCTGGAAGGCTTTGGCATGCCCGCCACCCGCCCAGAACAAGCCCCTGCGCGGTTTGGCCAGTGGATGGATGAACTCAAAAGCCTGCACAAGGGTGAGTTGGACTTGCGCCCCTACGACACCGCCGACGGCGTGGCCCGCCGCCTGATGAAAACCAACCCCCGTCTGGCCCGCGACGACGCAGGCCGCCACCGCGCCGAGTGGCTGGCCCAACATTGGGCCCAACCCAACGCCACAGGCCAGTGGGAGATCATGGGCGATCCGGCCCACAAAATCATCAACGCGCAGCTCTACCGGGTGGATGAGACCCAAGAGATTTTCAAATGCATCACAGCCCCCACCCTCTGCGTGGAGGCCACCGACAACCGCCTGGACCAGTGGCACAAGGGCAGGTACACCTTGGACGAATACCATGCCCGCATCCAGGCCGTGCCGCACTTGACCACCGGCCTGATCGAAGACGCTGGTCACATGCTGCACCATGACCAGCCACAAAAGCTCGCGCAGATGATCGAAAACTTCATCGCGTGACCTGCGGCTGACGAGGGCGCCACCCCATGCGAAAATGCGGGGTTACACGAACACCGCACTCGAAAGCACAGCATGGAAGCAGAACACATCAATCAAATTGGCTCGCAACTCACCGACTTGGCCGCTCGCACGGCCGAGTTACGGGGGTATCTTTGACTACGATGCCAAAGCTGAACGCCTGAGAACCGTCAACGCCAGCCTGGAAGACCCCACGGTCTGGAACGAGCCCAAGCGCGCCCAAGAACTGGGCAAAGAAAAGAAAGCCCTCGAAGGTGTGGTGGTGACCATCACTGACCTGGAGCGCGAACTCGCCGACAACAGCGAGTTGTTTGAGATGTCCAAAGAAGACGGCGACGAGGCTGGCCTGCTGACCATTGAGGCGGAGGCCGCCAAACTGGCTGAAATCATTCAGGGCCTGGAATTCCGTCGCATGTTCAGCAACCCCGCGGACCCGCTGCCTTGCTTTTTGGACATCCAGGCAGGTGCGGGCGGCACGGAAGCCTGCGACTGGGCCAGCATGTTGCTGCGCCAGTACCTGAAGTACGCCGAGCGCAAGGGCTTCAAAACCACGATCGAAGACGAAACCGCAGGCGACACCGCCGGCATCAAAGGCGCCACCATCAAGATCGAAGGCGAATACGCTTTTGGCCTGTTGCGCACCGAGACCGGTGTGCACCGCCTGGTGCGCAAGTCGCCATTTGACTCGTCAGGCGGCCGCCACACCTCGTTTGCGTCAGTCTTTGTTTACCCCGAAATCGATGACTCCATCGAAATCGAGATCAATCCTTCGGATGTGCGCACCGACACCTTCCGCGCCAGTGGCGCGGGTGGCCAGCACATCAACAAAACCGACTCTGCCGTTCGCCTGACCCACATCCCCACCGGTATCGTGGTGCAGTGCCAAGACGGTCGCAGTCAGCACAGCAACCGCGACGTGGCCTGGAAACGCCTGCGCAGCCGCTTGTATGACTTCGAATTGCGCAAGCAGCAAGAAGCCCAACAAAAGCTGGAAGACACCAAGACCGATGTGGGCTGGGGCCACCAGATCCGCTCTTACGTGCTGGACAACAGCCGTATCAAGGACCTGCGCACCAACGTGGAGGTCTCTGCCACTCAAAAAGTGCTCGATGGCGACCTGGACGTGTTCATTGAGGCCTCGTTGAAACAAGGCGTGTGAACCCGGCGTTGGGTGCATTGCACCCGCATCGCATTTGCTGTCGTATTGCTTGAATCGAAATTTCTGGAGAAGCTGCATGCTGTACCTGCTTAACCCCACCGAGGGCCAAGCCAGTGCCAACGTGATCCGTCGCGAAGCCTATTCGGCGCCTGCATTCTGGGTCGATACCGTCGACCTGACGTTTGACCTGGACCCGGCCAAAACCCGCGTGCTCAACCGCATGCGGCTGCGCCGCAACCCGGATGTGGCGACACAAGCGCTGCGGCTCGACGGTGAAGACCTGAACCTGGCGCGGGTGCTGGTCAACGGCCAAGGCACTTCTTTCAAGATGGACGGCAATCAGTTGGTGCTGGAGAACTTGCCTGACGGACTTGAGCCTTTCGACCTGGAAATCTTCACCACCTGCGTACCGGCCAAAAACACCAAGCTGATGGGCTTGTTTGTCAGCAACGACACCTTTTTCACGCAGTGCGAGGCCGAGGGTTTCAGGCGCATCACTTACTTCCTGGACCGCCCCGATGTGATGGCCAGCTACACCGTGACCTTGCGCGCCGACAAGACCCAGTACCCGGTGCTGCTGTCCAACGGCAACCTGGTGGACCAAGGCCCCGTGGAGGGCGCAGGCAATGAGAACCGCCATTTCGCCAAGTGGGTCGACCCGCACAAAAAGCCGTGCTACCTGTTCGCCTTGGTGGCGGGACAACTGGTCAGCCGCGAGCAGCGCATCCGTTCGCTCAAAGGCAAAGACCATTTGTTGCAAATTTACGTGCGCCCCGGTGACCTGGACAAGACCGAGCACGCGATGAACTCGCTGATGTACTCCATCGCTTGGGACGAAGCCCGCTTCGGCCTCAGCCTTGACCTGGAACGCTTCATGATCGTCGCCACGAGCGACTTCAACATGGGCGCGATGGAAAACAAAGGCCTGAACATCTTCAACACCAAGTACGTGTTGGCCAGCCAAGCGACAGCCACGGACGTGGACTTTGGCAACGTCGAATCGGTGGTGGGTCACGAGTACTTCCACAACTGGACCGGCAACCGCGTCACCTGCCGCGACTGGTTTCAGCTGAGCCTGAAAGAAGGCCTCACGGTGTTCCGTGACCAAGAGTTCAGCCAGGACATGTGCGGCGACGTGAGTGCCCGTGCGGTCAAGCGCATTGAAGATGTGCGCGTGCTTCGCACAGCCCAGTTCCCTGAAGACGCTGGCCCCATGGCCCACCCGGTGCGGCCCGACAGCTACATCGAAATCAACAACTTCTACACCGTCACGATCTACGAAAAAGGGGCTGAAGTTGTTCGCATGATGCAAACCCTGGTCGGGCAAGCAGGCTTTGCCAAAGGCATGGCGCTGTATTTCGAGCGTCACGATGGCCAAGCGGTCACGTGTGACGACTTTGCCCAAGCCATTGCCGATGCCAACCCCGACTCTGACCTGGCGCGCTTGCTGCCGCAGTTCAAGCTCTGGTACAGCCAAGCGGGCACACCTCGCGTGCAGGCACAGGGCGTGTACGACGCCGCGAACCGCAGCTACACCCTGCACTTCAAACAGAGCTGCGCCCCCACCCCAGGGCAAACGATCAAAGAACCGTTTGTGATCCCGGTCTCACTGGGCTTGGTCTCTCCTGATGGCGCAGAGTTGCCACTGCAATTGGCGCACTGGGCAATGGCCGAGACCACTCCCCGCACCTTTGTGCTGACGCAGGCACAAGAAAGCTTCACGTTCATCAACGTGGATGCCGAGCCCGTGCCCTCCATCTTGCGTGGCTTCAGTGCCCCAGTGGTGCTGGACTTCAGCTACACCCGCGAGCAACTGTTGACGCTCTTGGCGCATGACAGCGACGCGTTCAACCGCTGGGAAGCGGGCCAGCGCCTGGCGCTCAACAGCGCGCTGGCAGCCCTGCAATCCCCAGACGACGGCCGTGTGCTGGACGACGCCTGCCTTGAAGCCTTCCGCCTCGTGTTGCGCCACCCCACGCTGGACGCTGCGTTCAAAGAGCTGGTGCTCACGTTGCCCGCAGAGACCTACATCGCCGAGCACCTGGTGGTGGTCGATCCTCAGCGCGTGCACGCAGTGCGCGAGCGCATGCGCCAGGAACTGGCCGAGGCCTTGCAAGCCGATTGGCAATGGGCGTTTGACACGCACCACGACACAGGTGCCTACACCCCCAATGCGCTCTCTGCTGGCAAGCGCGCTTTGACCGGTCTGGCCTTGACGCAGCTTTGCTTGGCGGCACACACCACGGGTGACACGGTGTGGCCCGGCAAGGCCTACCAGCGCTTCAAAGACGCGGGCAACATGACCGACCGCTTCAACGCCCTGAACGCGTTGGTCAGCAGTGGCCATGCCTTGGCCGTGCCTGCCCTGCAGCGCTTCCATGCCTTGTTCAAAGACGAGGCCTTGGTGCTCGACAAGTGGTTCAGCTTGCAAGCCGGTGCACCAGACCGCGCGGGCAACATCCTGCCGCAGGTGCGCCAGTTGTTGGCCCATCCGGATTTCAACATCCGCAACCCCAACCGCGCCCGCAGCGTGATCTTCAGCTATTGCAGCGCCAACCCCGGTGCCTTTCACCGCATCGATGCCGGAGGCTATGTCTTCTGGAGCGAGCGCGTGATGGAACTCGACGGCATCAACCCCCAAGTGGCCGCCCGTTTGGCACGCGCCATGGACCGCTGGAAAAAGCTGGCCGAGCCCTACCGCAGCGCAGCCCGCGAAGCCATTGCCCGAGTTGCTGCCAAAACCGATTTGAGCAATGACGTGCGCGAAGTGGTGACACGCGCACTCAGCGATTGATCACTGACCCAAGAGGAGTGCCACGATGGCCAAAAAAATATCCCTGACCCGCTACCTTGTTGAGCAGCAACGCGTGGATGGTCTCATCCCCGCGCAGCTGCGCCTGCTGCTTGAAGTGGTCGCCCGCGCCTGCAAGGGCATCAGCCAAGCCGTGAACAAAGGCGCCCTGGGTGGCGTGCTCGGCACTGCCGACAGCGAGAACGTGCAAGGCGAAGTCCAGAAAAAGCTGGACATCATCGCCAACGAAGTGCTGATCGAAGCCAATGAATGGGGTGGCCACCTGGCGGCCATGGCCAGCGAAGAGATGGACAGCATTTACGTGGTGCCCAACCGTTACCCACAGGGCGAATACCTGCTGCTGTTTGATCCCCTCGACGGCTCCAGCAACATCGACGTGAACGTCAGCATCGGCACCATCTTCAGCGTGCTCAAGA
>CAZHDP010000063.1:0-9691 GCA_964531605.1 uncultured Burkholderiaceae bacterium
CCTGCGTCGCTATGGACGCGGCGATTTCCTGCTTGGCCGCTTGCTGGCCCGTCCTACGGCGAGTTTGTCGTTGGAAGCGCAGCAGCGCCGTGAGCTCAAACAGAAAATGTTCGGCGATTGATGCACGGTCACCGGTTGACATGGCGCTTTCTGGCACACTAGACGCATGAGCAAAGAAGAAGATCAGGGGCTGCTGTCACGGATGGTGCGTTTTGTACGCAACCCGACCGTGAGCTGGTCTGATCTTGACCAATCTGACCTTGACCAATCTGACCTCGATTCAGAAAGCCGCTACAGCAAGCAAATGCTCAAAGACATGATTGAGCGGCGTCGGCGCAACGATTTTGTGCGCAAACGCGAGTTCGACATGCTGCGCAAACTGCGCCGTGAGAGTCTTGTTGGCGCTCAGGAGGCCGGTGCCCGACCTTCGTTCTTTCAAAGCAGCAACCACAACAAGCCTGACGAGCGTGCCAAGACCATCAAGAAAATTGATGAGATCGAGGCGCAAATGTCTCAGCAGTGGTGGAAAACCAAGCACGGTGACTCTGAGGGTGGCCCCGAGTCCCAGGACAACCCCAACACCGACTTCTCGGTGTCCTTCCCAGACAATTTGGACCCGTCGGAGTTTCGCCGTGACAAACCGGCGCCGAACGGCGGGCGGCCATCCTCCCCACGTGGAGGCGGTCAGCGAGCAGGACCGTTGGAAGCGTCATCGTTCCAATCGACCGAGCTTCAAGCCCCTGGCGAATTTTTGCCAACCCGGCCACCTGCACCTATCCGCGCGTCCCAGGTCGCAGGGCTTACCGCCCACCCTGAGGGCAACACGGCTGGGTTTTCGTATTCCAAACTCAATGCGATCCAGGTCGCAGAGTTCACCCATGACCCTTTGCTCGAAGAAGCCGCCATTCGGTTCGCCAACGGGGATGACGATGGGGCGGAGTCCGCTTTGCTGGAGGCTTTGCGCAACCCTGACCCGGCCATCAATGGCAACGAAGCCATTTGGATGACCTTGTTTGACTTGTACCGTGCCACGGACCGGCAAACCAGTTTTGAGAGCGTGTCGCTGGATTACGCCAATCGCTTCGGTCGCACGGCACCGCCTTGGTTCTCGATTCCTGGCAGCGTGCGCATGCACATGCCCACGACCCAAGAGGGTGCGATAGAGATGGACGCTCACTGGAAGAGTCCAGTGGTGATCTCCGCTCAGACGCTGACGGACATGAAGGCCGCGCTGGATAAAGCACCACAACCCTGGTGTTTGGACTGGTCGACGCTGGTGTCTGTTGAAGACGAGGCGTTGAATGCCTTGTTGGCGGTGTTCACGGCATGGACGGACCAATCCGTCAAGTTGCGCTTCATCGGGACCGAGCACCTGATGGTGGTGCTCAAGTCAGCAACGGTCTCGGGCGACCGCAACATCAATCCGGTCTGGTGGCGCATCCGCATGCAAATGCTGCGCATCATGCACCGGCCCGACGAGTTTGAAGTCGCGGCGCTGGATTACTGTGTGACCTACGAAGTCTCACCGCCCTCCTGGGATGGCGCGTTGTGCAACTTCAAATCGTTGGATGGCAATGGCAGCTTTTTGACAGCACCGCCTACGTTGTTGGGCGATTCCTCGATGCACGAAGGTACCCCTTCCGAGTTGCCCTCAGGGGGCCTGTCTGAACTGCACAGCACTGCTTTGGCCTCTTTGGGCAGCCAAGTCAGTGCGGTCGACTTGTCGGGGCACATCATGGGTGATGCGGTCGAAATGCTGGATGCATTGAACGCCAAAATGGAAGGCTCTGACACCATCATCGTGTTGTGTGCACGTTTGGTTCGACTGGATTTCTTGGCTGCCGGTGCCTTGCTCAACTGGGTGTCTGCACGCCAAGCCGAAGGCCGACAAGTGCAGTTCAAGGACTTGCACCGTTTGGTGGCTGTGTTTTTCAACGTGATTGGCATCAACGAGCATGCCAAAGTGACTGCACGTTCTGATTGACGCCGGGTCTCCCCGCGGGCGCCTGCGTGCTGAAGGCGCCCCCTGCTTTGTCGAAGCGACCGGCTCAACCCATCTTTGAGGAACCCCATGGAACAGTATCACGGTACAACGATCGTCAGCGTGCGGCGCAAAACGCCTGAAGGTGTCCAAGTGGCCATCGGTGGTGATGGGCAAGTCACACTGGGGCATGTGGTGGTCAAGGGTACTGCACGCAAAGTGCGGCGGCTTTACCACGGCAAAGTGATTGGTGGGTTCGCAGGCGCTACAGCAGATGCGTTCACGTTGTTTGAGCGGTTCGAGTCCAAACTCGAAAAACACCAAGGGCATCTGGTGCGGGCTGCGATTGAGCTGACCAAAGACTGGCGTACCGACCGCGTGCTGCGCCGGCTCGAAGCGATGTTGGCAGTGGCCGACAAAGACGCTTCGTTGATCATCACCGGCAACGGTGATGTGCTGGAACCTGACCATGGCGTGATTGCCATCGGCTCAGGTGGCGCTTATGCGCAATCGGCGGCCAAAGCTTTGCTCGACAACACGTCGCTTTCCGCCACCGAAATCGTCAAGAAGTCCCTTGAAATCGCCGGTGAGCTGTGCATCTACACCAACATGCACCACACCATTGAAACCTTAGAGTAAAGCCAGGCCCACGCATGTCGTCCATGACCCCTCAGGAAATTGTTTCCGAACTTGACAAGCACATTGTTGGACAAGGCTTGGCCAAACGCGCAGTGGCCATCGCGTTGCGCAACCGGTGGCGCCGCCAGCAGGTGGAAGGCAGCTTGCGGCAGGAAATCACCCCCAAAAACATCCTGATGATCGGCCCCACAGGGGTCGGCAAGACCGAGATCGCGCGCCGATTGGCCCGGTTGGCTGATGCACCTTTCATCAAGGTCGAAGCCACCAAATTCACCGAAGTAGGGTACGTCGGCAAGGATGTCGACGCCATCATTCGTGACTTGGCCGATGTGGCCGTCAAACAGGTGCGCGAGGGGGAAATGCGCAAAGTCCGAACCCGTGCTGAAGCGGCTGCTGAAGACCGTGTGCTGGACATCTTGGTGCCTTTGCCACGCAGCGTCAACAGCCTGGAAGGTTTGACCGATACCGCAGCACCTGCCGACAGCACGGCGCGCCAGGTGTTTCGCAAAAAATTGCGCGAAGGTCAACTCGACGACAAAGAGATCGAGCTCGAAGTTGATCAGCCCAGGCCTCAATTAGAGGTCATGGGTCCTGCGGGCATGGAAGAGATGACCGAGCAGCTCCGTGGCATGTTCAGCCAAATGGGCAAAGACAAGCGCAAGCTGCGCAAGCTGAAAATCGCTGAGGCCCTCAAGTTGCTGATTGACGAAGAGGCGGCCAAATTGGTCAACGACGAGGAGATCAAGGTTCAGGCGCTGCAGATGGCCGAACAAAATGGCATCGTGTTCATTGATGAGATTGACAAAGTCACCTCCCGCTCTGAGGGGAATGGTGCTGAAGTCTCGCGTCAAGGTGTTCAGCGTGACTTGCTGCCGCTGGTGGAGGGCACCACGGTGTCGACCAAATACGGCATGATCAAGACGGACCACATTCTCTTCATTGCCTCTGGCGCTTTTCACCTGAGCAAGCCCAGCGACCTGATCCCTGAGTTGCAGGGGCGCTTCCCCATCCGGGTGGAATTGCAGTCGCTTTCGGTACAAGACTTCGAAGCCATCCTGACACAGACGCATGCCTCGTTGGTCAAACAATACCAAGCCTTGCTGAGCACCGAGGGGGTGACGTTGGCTTTCACGCCAGAAGGCATCACCCGCTTGGCCTGCATTGCTTACGAGGTCAACGAGCGCACAGAAAACATCGGTGCACGGCGTTTGTCCACGGTAATGGAGCGCTTGCTCGATGACGTCAGTTTTGAAGCCACCAAACTGGGGGGCCAAACGGTCAACATCGATGCCAGCTATGTCGACGCGCGTTTGAACGAACTCAGCCAAGACGAAGACCTGTCGCGATACATCCTTTGATGGGTTCCAGGCGGCACACCCCGCGTGTGCCGCGCCGCCATGAAGCCTGGGTGGCTGTGAATTGCTTCACCGAATCAATTCTGTGAATCTTCCCCATTTTTTCTAAAGCTTCACTTTCAAAGCCTGCGCTAAGTGCCTAATTTCAAACGAAATTTGCACCGGGTTTTGATTTCAAATCGCTTCTAAGTCCTTGATTTCATTGCAAAAACTTGCGATGGGCCGTGCCACGAATTGCATTTTCCTGTTACAGTGGAAAAAAGTGCATATTCGTGGTGAAAAGTGCTCTTTTTGTGTCGCTGAGCCACTCCTCTTTGTTTTTCAGCCCCAACGGTCTACTTTTCAGGTCCTTCTAGCGTGTTCAAAGGCGTTTCATCCATCAGTCTTGATGCCAAAGGTCGGCTTGCCGTCCCTACGCGTCATCGTGATGTGCTGGTTGCCGATGCCCAAGGGCAATTGACCATCACGCGTCATCCTGACGGCTGTTTGATGCTGTTTGCACGTCCTGAGTGGGACAAGTTCAGTGCCCGTATCGCCGCACTGCCCATGAACGCCCAGTGGTGGAAACGCATTTTCCTGGGCAGCGCCATGGATGTTGAGATGGACGGCACCGGTCGCGTGTTGATTTCTCCTGAGCTGCGAGAAGCGGCCGGTTTGACCAAGGATGTGATGCTCATGGGCATGGGTGCCCATTTCGAACTTTGGGACAAAGCCACCTACGAAGCCAAGGAAGCCAAGGCGATGCAGGAGGAGATGCCCGATGTGTTCAAGGACTTCTCTTTCTGAGTCGACGCTGTGAACATGACATGGCAACACACCACGGTCCTGTTGAGCGAGGCAGTCGATTCTCTTCTCACCCAGCCCGATCAAACCTATGTGGACGCAACGTTTGGCCGCGGCGGTCACTCGCGTCTGATTCTGTCGCGTTTGGCACCTGAGGGACGGCTGATTGCGTTCGATAAAGACCCGGACGCCATCCGTACCGCGCAGGCCATTGACGACGCGCGTTTCTCTATTCGTCACCAAGGCTTTGCCCATCTGGCAGACGTGCTGCAAGACGCTGGCGAGCGAGGCAGTGCCCGAGTTGCAGGTGTGCTGATGGACTTGGGGGTCAGCTCGCCCCAAATTGACAACCCTGAGCGTGGATTTTCATTCCGCACCGATGGCCCGCTGGACATGCGCATGGACAGCACCCGGGGTCAAAGTGTGGCCGAGTGGCTCGCTGTTGCCGATCAACAGCAGATTGCGGAGGTGATTCGTGACTATGGCGAAGAACGGTTTGCTGTACCGATTGCAAAGGCGATTGTTGCTCGCCGACAAGCAGGGAGCTTGCCTGCAAGCACCCTTGAACTGGCCGAAATCGTGGCTGGCGCGGTCAAAACCCGCGAGTCGGGCCAGAACCCTGCAACGCGCACATTTCAGGCTTTTCGGATTTTCATCAATGCCGAGCTTGAGGAGCTCCAGCAAGCGCTAGAGGCCAGTTTGGACGTGCTCCAACCAGGGGGGCGTCTGGTGGTGATCAGTTTCCACTCGTTGGAAGACCGTATCGTCAAACAATTCATTGCGAAGCACAGCCGTGAAGTGGTGGACCGCCGCTCGCCCGGTTGGATGTTGAACACCACGTCTGCGATGAAGTTGGAGGCGCTGGGCCGCATCAAACCTTCGGCTGAAGAGGTCGCACGCAACCCCCGCTCGCGCAGCGCCGTCATGCGCGTGGCGCAAAGGACAGCGGCGTGACGAGGTTGAACGTTGTCTTGCTCGTGGCGGTGGTTGCCAGTGCCATGTATTTGGTCCGCACGCAATACGAATCACGTCGTTTGTTTGTCGAGTTGGAACGTGCCACGGCAGAGGCGCGCAAGATCGAGCTTGAGAACGAACGCTTGGCTGTGCAGCGCCGAGCCCAGGCCACGCCACTGCGTGTTGAAAAATTGGCGAAAGAGCGCTTGGCCATGCGCACGGCCACCCCGGCCATCACCGAGTACGTCACGTACAAGGCAGACGCCACGCCCAAAGCGGACCAGCCCGCATCGGGAGCACGGCCTTGAGTCGCAGCGTCCAATACACCTCCAGCCCCTTGCTGGCCAGCCGCACCCCGGTTTGGCGCAGCAAGTTCATCGTTGCGGCGGTGGCGATGGGCTTTGTGGGCCTGGCTGCCCGTGCGGCCTACATCCAGGTGATTGGCAATGCGTTTTTCCAGCGTCAAGGTGAGGTGCGCTTTGCCCGCACTTTGGAATTGCCCGCCAACCGTGGCCGCATCCTGGACCGCAACGGTTTGATTTTGGCGTCCAGCGTGCCGTCACCCAGCATTTGGGCGATTCCGGAGGATGTGGACCACGATCGCGCGAAGCTCCAAAAGCTTGCCAGCCTGTTGGAAATGCCCATGGCCGAGTTGGATAAAAAGTTGGCCGACGACGACAAGACCTTCGTGTGGCTCAAGCGCCAGGTTGACGATGCGGTGGCCCAGCAGATCACCGCACTCGACATCAAAGGGGTGTACTTCCGCAAAGAGTACAAGCGGCTTTACCCCGAAGGCGAAGCGTTGGCCCACGTGGTGGGGTTCACCAACGTCGAAGACAAAGGACAAGAAGGCGTTGAGCTGATCTTCAACAAAGAACTGGGCGGCAAAGCCGGTTCTCGTCGGGTGATCAAAGACCGCTTTGGCCGCGTGATCGAGGATGTGGGCGAGCAAGTGCCCCCCGTCGACGGCCGTGACCTGACCTTGAGCGTGGACAGCAAGGTTCAGTTTTTTGCCTACCAAAAATTGCGCGATGCGGTGCTCGAACACAAAGCCAAGGCCGGCAGCGTGGTGGTGCTTGATTCGGTCAGCGGCGAGGTGCTTGCCTTGGCCAACTACCCCAGCTACGTGCCCGACAAACGCAAAAACCTCACGGGTGAGCAATTGCGCAACCGTGCCATCACCGACACGTTCGAGCCAGGCTCCACCATGAAGCCCATCACCGTGGCGATGGCGCTGGAGGCTGGACGCGTGAAGCCTCAAACCCTCATTGAAACCAGCCCAGGCAAATTCAGCATGGGTGGCTTCACCATCAGTGACACGCACAACTACGGCACGTTGTCGGTAGAGGGCGTGATCCAGAAATCGAGCAACGTTGGCGCGCTGAAAATCGCCCAAAAAATGACACCCCACGAAATGTGGGACACCTACACCGCCTTGGGCTACGGTCAGAAGCCCCAGATTCAGTTCCCTGGCGCGGTCACGGGTCGTCTGCGGTCATGGAAAAACTGGCGTCCGGTCGAGCAAGCGACGATGTCCTATGGCTACGGCTTGTCGGCGTCGTTGTTTCAAATGGCGCAGTCGTACACGGCCTTTGCCCACGATGGCGAGATCATTCCGCTGACCATGCTCAAGAGCACTGCACCGGTGGTTGGCACCAAAGTGTTTTCAGCTGAAAACGCCCATGCGGTGCGCAAGATGCTGCAAATGGCAGCGGCGCCCGGCGGCACCGGCCCTCTGGCGCAGACGATTGGCTACTCAGTGGGTGGCAAATCAGGCACGGCACACAAGCAGGTGGGCAAAGGCTACGCCAGCAACAAATACCGGTCTTGGTTCACGGGCATGGCCCCCATCGACAAACCCCGCATCGTGGTGGCCGTCATGATTGATGAGCCGAGCAACGGCCAATATTTCGGCGGTTTGGTGGCGGCGCCCGTGTTCAGCGCAGTGGTTCAGCAAAGCCTGCGGATGCTGGGCGTACAGCCTGACATGGCGGTCAAACCACAGACGGTGGTTCAGTCTGTGGAGGAGTCATTCTGATGACCTGCTCTCCATCATTGCGCAGCGCTGTCGAGGCCGCCAACTGGTTGCGTTCGCGGGTCACCGGCCGCCTGCACAGCGACAGTCGCCGCGTGGGTCCGGGTGATGGTTTCATTGCTTGGCCAGGTGCGGCCACAGACGGTCGGCAGTTTGTGGCCCAGGCTTTGGCGCAAGGGGCTGCGGCCTGCTTGGTTGAGGCGGACGGTTGGGATGCGATGGCGCACTTGGGGCAGGCAGCGACGGGCGCAACCGTGGTGGCCAGCTATGCAGGCCTGAAAGCGGCAACAGGCCCCATCGCCGCAGCCTTCCACGATCACCCTGCCCGACAGCTGTCCATGCTGGCTGTGACGGGCACCAATGGCAAGACTTCCTGCAGCTGGTGGATGGCACAATCGCTATCAAAACTGAAGCAGACCAAGCTCTTGCGCTGTGCCGTGGTGGGTACTTTGGGCATCGGCGAACCCCCGCACCTGTTGTTCAATGGGCTGACCACGCCCGACCCCGTCACCTTGCAGCACGCCTTGCATGAGATGGCTGAACAGGGCGTACAGGCTTGCGCCATCGAAGCCTCGTCGATCGGTATCGCAGAACGCCGCCTGGACGGTTGTTCGGTGCGCGTGGCCTTGTTCACCAATTTCACGCACGACCACCTGGACTACCACGGCAGCATGGAAGCCTACTGGCAGGCCAAAGCTGAACTGTTCCGCTTGCCAGGCCTGCAAGCCGCTGTGATCAATGCAGATGACCTGCAAGGCGTCACACTGGTGGGTGACCTGCACGACGCCCACAGCGGTGTGGCGGTGTGGACTTATTCGACCGAAGGCAAAGTGCTGGGTGCGCATCCGGCCCTTCACGCCAAGCACATCGCCTACGCTGCCCATGGCGCGCCCAACGACGTGCGCTACGGCCTGTGTTTTGAAGTCTCAGAGCACCGCGCTGGCCAGACCGTGGGAGAGGCCTGCAGCGTGAACACGGGGCTGATTGGCGAGTACAACGTGGCCAACCTGCTGGGCGTCATGGGCACCCTGCGGGCCTTGGGCGTGAGCTTGGCCGATGCCGCGCAGGCCTGCTCCGGGCTGACACCCGTGCCTGGTCGCATGCAATGCCTGGGCGGCGCAGGCCAACCCTTGGCTGTGGTGGACTATGCCCACACCCCTGATGCCTTGGAAAAGGCATTGCAGGGCTTGCGGCCATTGGTACAACAGCGTGGCGGGCAACTCTGGTGTGTGTTTGGTTGTGGCGGAGACCGAGACGCCAGCAAGCGGCCTGTCATGGCAGCCATCGCACAAGACCATGCCGACCAGGTCATGGTCACCAGTGACAACCCTCGCAGTGAAAAGCCCGAGGCCATCATCAGCCAAATTTTGCTGGGTTTGAATCCCAAAAGCACTGACCGTGTTCACGTTGAACCCGACCGTGCGTTGGCCATTGCCGATGCGTTGGCGCAGGCGTCACCGCGAGATGTGGTGCTGATCGCTGGCAAAGGCCATGAAGACTACCAAGAGATCGCGGGCCACAAGCATGTTTTCAGCGATCCAGCCCATGCTGCAGCAGCGTTGAGCCGTCGCGCAGAGGCGCTGCACGCCACCACAGAAAGAGGTGCCGCATGAGCGATACCCGCATGATGACGCTGCAACAAGCGTTCGACTGGATTGCCCAACGTGTGCCATCCGCCCAATTGATCGGAGACGGCAACACGGTGCTGCACCGCGTGCACACTGACTCCCGCAGTCTGGCAACTGGGGACCTCTTTGTGGCCCTCAAGGGCGAGCGTTTCGACGCCAATGATTTCTTGGCGCAAGCCAAAGCCAGTGGTGCCGTGGCCGCCATTGCGCACCCTGCAAAAGACGCTCATTCCGGTTTGGCCGCTTGCGGCCTGAGTGGCATTGAAGTCCCCAACACGACCCAGGCCCTGGGTGCGTTGGCGGCAGGATGGCGCTC
>CAZHDP010000063.1:9701-11730 GCA_964531605.1 uncultured Burkholderiaceae bacterium
ATGGCGCTCGCAATTCCGTTTGCCCATCATTGCCGTGACGGGCAGCAACGGCAAAACCACCGTGACGCAAATGATCGCGTCCATACTGGCGGCCAGCCAGCCTGGGCACACGCTGGCCACACAGGGCAACTTCAACAACGACATTGGCGTGCCGCTGACCTTGCTGCGTTTGCGTGCCGAACACCGCCTGGCCGTGATCGAGTTGGGCATGAACCACCCCGGTGAGATCGCGTATTTGGCCGACCTGGTTCAGCCTGCCGTGGCGTTGGTCAACAACGCGCAACGTGAGCACCAGGAATTCATGGCGACCGTCGAAGCCGTGGCAGAAGAAAACGGCGCAGTCCTCTCTGCTTTGGCGGCCACAGGTGTGGCGGTTTTTCCAGCAGATGAGACCTACACACCGCTGTGGCGCAAGCTGGCTGACCAACGGCAGGTGCTGGATTTCTCGTTGACAACACCCTCTCAAGTCTGGGCCGATGAGCCTGTGTGGGCTGACGGCGCGTGGTCGGTGCAAGCCCATGCCCCGATGGGGGATGCGCTGTTGCGTTTGGGGATTGCGGGTCGCCACAACGTCAAAAATGCGTTGGCTGCGCTGGCCTGTGCGTTGGCCGCAGGAGTGCCTTTGGCCCACGCCGTGCAAGGCCTGATGCAGTTCCAGGCCGTCAAGGGGCGTTCCAATGCTTCCTCGTTGTCATGGGGCGGACGGGCCGTCACCCTGGTGGACGACACGTACAACGCCAACCCTGATTCTGTGCGCGCTGCCATCGATGTGCTGGCCGATTTGCCGGGCGCACGTCTTTTGGTGCTGGGTGACATGGGTGAAGTGGGCGACCAAGGCCCCGAGTTTCACGCCGAAGTCGGGCGCTACGCGGTGGAGCAGGGGATTGACCATGTGTTGGCTTTGGGCGATTTGGCCCAACACACCGTGCAAGCCTGCTTGGACGCGGGTCACGCCTCGGCCCACCACTTTACGCAGATTGATGTGCTCACCGCCAAAGCCATCGGCTTGTTGGCAGCCAGCGGCTCGGGTGCTTTGCACAGCATCGTCGTCAAAGGCTCGCGTTTCATGAAGATGGAGCGCGTGGTCGAGGCTTTGCGCACGGCAGCGTCAGCGGCGCCATCCCTGTCTCAGGCGTCATCTGCGCTTTTATCCACCGATCACCAAGGAGGCTCGGCATGTTAGTCAGCCTTGCACAATGGCTCACCACCCTGTCTCCGGACTTTGGGTTTTTCCGTGTCTTCCAATACCTGACGTTCCGCGCCGTGATGGCTGCCTTGACTTCGTTGTTGATCGGTTTGGTCGCGGGCCCATATGTCATTCGACGTCTGACCGAGTTGAAGATAGGCCAGCCCATTCGTGGCTACGGCATGGAGTCTCACCTCAGTAAAAAAGGCACGCCCACCATGGGCGGGGTGTTGATCTTGCTGTCCATCGTGGTGTCCACCTTGTTGTGGTTCGAGTGGAGCAACCGTTTTGTCTGGATCGTGCTGACCGTGATGCTGGGCTTCGGCGCCATTGGTTGGGTGGACGACTGGCGCAAAGTGGTCAACAAAGACCCTGAAGGCATGCGCTCACGCGAGAAGTACTTTTGGCAATCGGTCATCGGCATGGTGGCCGCGCTGTATTTGGTCTTCAGCATTTCAGAGAGCTCCAACATGAAAGTGCTGGAGCTGTTCCTCACCTGGGTGCAATCTGGCTTTGACGTTGATCTGCCGCCCAAGGCTGGTTTCTTGCTGCCGTTCTTCAAAGAGGTGAGCTACCCGTTGGGCGTGTTTGGCTTTGTGTTCATGACCTATTTGGTCATTGTGGGCTCCAGCAATGCCGTGAACCTGACCGATGGTTTGGATGGCCTGGCCATCATGCCTGTGGTGATGGTGGGGTCTGCATTGGGCATCTTTGCCTACGTGGCAGGCAGCTCGGTGTACTCCAAATATCTGTTTTTCCCCTATATCCCTGGTGCTGGTGAATTGCTGGTGTTCATGACCTATTTGGTCATTGTGGGCTCCAGCAATGCCGTGAACCTGACCG
>CAZHDP010000064.1:0-11677 GCA_964531605.1 uncultured Burkholderiaceae bacterium
CGGCTGTTTTATGTGCTGGCGATTGCACTCACCCCTTTGTCATCGGCCACCGCCATTCTTCAGGCTACGCCCCTCATCGTGGTGTTGGGTGCGACGGTGTTTTTCGGTGAGTCTGTGGACTGGCGACGGTGGTGCGCCATCGTGGTGGGCTTGGTCGGGGTGTGGATTGTGCTGCGGCCGTCCGCAGGCGATTTTTCAGCGCTGTCCCTGCTGGCCGTGATCGGCACCCTTGGTTTCGCTGGCAGGGATTTGGCCAGCCGCGCGGCCCCGGCGTCGATGGGCACGGCGGTGTTGGGGTGGTATGGGTTTGTCACGGTGACCGTCGCGGGCGGTGTGTTCTCGTGGTGGGACGGCAAGGCCTTTGTGCTGCCCAGCAGCCTTCACGCGCTGGGTGTGATGGCGGCCACTGCCACGGGCGTGTTTGCCTACACCGCACTCATGAAAGCCATGCGCACAGGGGCCATTGCGGCGGTCACACCGTTCCGTTACACCCGACTGCTGTTCGGCATCACCTTGGGCATCGTGCTGTTTGACGAGGGGCTGGACCTGCTCACCGCAGTGGGTTGTGTGGTGATCATCGGCTCGGGGCTCTACATCTGGTGGCGAGGCCGGGTGACATTGCGCTCGTGAAATAGCGCCCTGTTGTTTGCGAATATTTATTCGCTTATACTGCCTGAACGATGAAACCCAAAGACGAAGAAAAGCTGCGTGCCATCGCTGAGGCCACCTTCGCCTTGGTGGAGCAGACGGGCCTGAGCGGCCTTACCATGGCCAGCATCGCCAAGGCCGCGGGCGTGGCGACAAGCACGCTGTATGTGTATTACCCGTCCAAGGACGCGCTGATCAGCCAGCTTTACGATGCGGCCAAGACGGCGACCGCAGAGCGCTTCCTGGATGGCGTGGTCGACAGTGCCCCTTTGCGTGCCCGGGTACGCTGTATCTGGGGAAACATGGTGCGCAACCGGCTTGAACACTACGCAGAGATGGTGTTTCAAGAGCAGTACTTCAATTCACAATGGTTCACCGAAGAGAGCCGGGCGCTGGTGTCGCGGCTCTTTGCCCGGTTTTTCGCGTTGATCGAAGAGGGGCAACAGCAGCAGGTCTTGAAGCCTGTGCCCGTGATGCTGATACTGGGCAGCTTGAGCGGCTCGGTGCGGGAAACGGTGAACCTGATCCGCAGCAAATCACTTCCCGAAGATGAGGCCACGCTGAACATGGCGTTCTCGCTGTGTTGGGACGGCATCAAGGCTTGATTGGCTTTGAGGTCCAATTTTTTAACTTTTAACCGAATTTAAATTCATTTAAAGGCCATCATGAGCGTATCCTTGCCGCACAACATGCTGTCTCACTTGAGAAAGATCGCCTCCCACTGCGCGGGCTTGGTGCTCATTGGGCCGCTGGCAGCGTGCGGCACTTCGCCGGACAAGGTGTGCGAAAGCCCGTATGCGCAATCCCCGCAATACCAGGGCTGCGGCTTTCGCAACATGGACAACCCGGACGTGCTGCCGCAACAAAGCATGTTCAACATTTACTGGCGCATGCTGACCGAAGCCAAAGTTGGCACCGTGCCGGTCGACGCCATCCCGATGAAGCCGCTGAGCCGTGCACAGCTGGATGCGCTGGACGGCACCCGCAACCATGTGGTGCGGCTGGGGCATTCATCGCATTTGCTCAAGTTGCGCGGCAGCTACTGGCTGATCGACCCGGTGTTCAGCGAGCGAACCTCACCGTTGCAATGGATCGGCCCCAAGCGCTTTCACCCCAGCCCGATTGCGCTGCCTGAGCTGCCCGACATCGACGGCCTGGTGCTGTCGCACGACCATTACGACCACCTGGACACGGCCACCATCAAGTACCTGTCGGCCAAAGTGAAGCACTACTTTGTGCCGCTGGGCGTGGGCCGCCGCTTGCAAGGCATGGGCGTGGCACCAGAGCGCATCACCGAACTGGACTGGTGGCAAACCCGCACAGATGCCCCAGGCGGCGTCACGGTGACGGCCACACCGGCGCAGCATTTTTCTGGGCGCACTTTGACCGACCGCAATGAGACGCTGTGGGCTTCGTGGGTGCTGCAGAGTGGTGATCAGCGGATCTTTTACAGCGGCGATTCAGGCTACTTCCCTGGCTTCAAGCAGATAGGGGCGCGCTTTGGCGGCTTCGATCTGGCGCTGATGGAAAACGGTGCGTACGACAGCTACTGGCCAGCCGTCCACATGACGCCCGAACAAACCTTGCAGGCCTTCCAGGACGTCAAGGGCAAAACGCTCTATGGCGTGCACAACAGCACCTTCGACCTGGCCTTCCACCGTTGGCAAGACCCGCTGGAGCGGCTGTCCGCGCTCGCGGAGCGCCATGGTGTGGAACTGGCCACACCCTTGATCGGCGAAGTGCTGACAGTGGGCCAAGCCCGCAGCAATGTGCTGTGGTGGAAAGGGCTCCGTTGATCTCTGCTTCAAGTTTCGTTATTCCTCCATCCCAACCCGCTTAACATGACCACACTCAACATCAACAACCAGGACCGCGCCATTGAGGCAGACCTGTCCACCCCCATCCTCTGGGCCTTGCGTGACAACTTGGGCCTGACGGGCACCAAGTTCGGCTGCGGCCAAGCCCTGTGCGGCGCTTGCACGGTACACCTGAACGGCCAAGCCATTCGGTCCTGCATCACACCGGTGTCTGCCGCTGCAGGCCAAAAGATCACCACCATCGAGGCCATCACCAGCAGCGACAAGGTCGGCAAGGCCGTGCACGCGGCCTGGGTCAAGCATGACGTGGCCCAATGCGGCTACTGCCAAAGCGGCCAGATCATGAGTGCCACCGCCTTATTGAAAGGCAAAAAGAAACCCACCGACGCCGACATCGACGCCGCCATGGCTGGCAACATCTGCCGCTGTGGCACCTATGCCCGCATCCGCGCCGCCATCCATGACGCCGCCAAGAGCCTTGCCTGAACCCGGAGACCACCATGCACTTCGACTCGACCTCTTTTGAGATGCCAAAACACCTTGCCGCGCTTGCAGATCAAGCCCAAGCAGCTACACAAAACATAGCAAACCATGCCCACATGGCCCGCCGCAGCTTCCTGAAAGTGGCCACTGCGGGCGGCTTCGCGTTGGGCGCGTTTCCGTTGCTGAGCACCGCACAGGATGCGGCCAAGCCCGCAGGCCTGAAGCCCACACAGCAGCCGTCGGCGTTTGTGCGCATCGACAAAGATGGCACGACCACCGTCACCATCAACCGGCTGGACTTTGGCCAGGGCGTGCAAACCGGGCTGCCGATGATCCTGGCCGAAGAGCTGGATGCGGACTGGTCCAAGGTGCAGAGCGTGCACGGCAACAATGCACCGGCGTATGTGGACCCGGCCTTTGGCATCCACCTGACAGGCGGCTCCAACTCCATCAAAAACTCTTACACCCAGTACCGCGAGTTGGGCGCCCGCACCCGCGCCATGTTGGTGGCCGCTGCGGCGGCGCAATGGAACGTGGTACCGGCCAGCCTGCGCACACAGCATGGCGTGGTGATCGGCCCCGGCGGCAAGAAACTGAGCTACGGCGAACTGGCTGAAGCCGCGATGCAACAAGCGGTGCCAGAGCAAGTCACGCTCAAAGACCCCAAAGACTTCCGCATCATCGGCAAACCCACGGGTCGGCTGGACGCCAAAGCAAAATCCAGCGGGCAACAAGGCTATGGCATCGATGTGCGCCTGCCGGGCATGTTGACAGCCGTGGTGGCACACCCGACCGTGTTCGGGGCCAAAGTCAAATCACTGGACGACGCTGCGGCCAAAGCCGTAAAGGGCGTGAAAGCCGTGCTGCGCGTGCCGGTGGACCGGGGTGGCGAAGGCGTTGCGGTGGTGGCTGACGGCTACTGGGCCGCCAAGCAGGGACGCGACGCGCTGAAGATCGACTGGGACACCAGCACCGTTGAGAAAGTGGACACCACCGCGCAGCTTGCCAACTACAAGGCGCTGGCCAAGACCACCGGTTTGCTCAAGTACAACGACGACGTGTCCAAGATCGCCACGGCCCCTCAGAAGCTGAGCGCTGAGTTCGTCTTCCCCTACCTGGCCCATGCGCCCATGGAGCCCCTGAACTGCACGGTGGCGCTGAGCGGTGACAAGGCCGAGCTGTGGCTGGGCACGCAGATGCCAGGTCTGGATGGCTTTGCGGCATCCAAGGTGCTGGGCGTGCCACCGCAGAACGTGAAGGTCAACACCCAGATGGCCGGTGGCGGTTTTGGACGTCGCGCCATTCCCACCAGTGAGTATGTGATCGAGGCCTGTACGGTGGCCAAGGCGGCCCAATCTGCTGGCCTGAGCGCCCCCGTGCGTGTGCTCTGGAGCCGTGAAGACGACATCAAGGGCGGCTACTACCGTCCGCTGCACGTGCACCGTGCCGACATCGGCTTTGACGCCAAGGGCGAGATCGTGGGCTGGGACCATGTGATCGTCGGTCAGTCGATTTTGAAAAACACACCTTTCGAGCAGATGCTGGTGAAAGATGGCCTGGATGGCACGGCAGTCGAAGGCATGCGCGAGCCCTACAACATCCCCATGCGCCTGTCAGTGCACCACCCCCAGGTGAACGTGCCCGTGTTGTGGTGGCGCAGCGTCGGTTCGACCCACACCGCCTATGTGATGGAAACCTTGCTGGACGAGATCGCCGTGGCGACCCAGCAAGACCCGGTGGCCTACCGCTTGAAGCTGATGGGCGACAAGCACCCGCGCCACAAGGCCGCGCTGCAACTGGCGGTAGACAAATCCGGCTACGGCAAGAAATCCTTGGCCGCAGGCCGTGCCTGGGGCGTGGCGGTGCACGAGTCGTTTCAGTCCGTCGTGGCCTATGTGGTCGAAGCCTCCGTGCAAAACGGCACCCCCAAGCTGCACAGCGTGACTGCGGGCGTGCATTGCAACCTGGCTGTGAACCCCAAGAGCGTTGAGGCGCAAGTCCAGGGTGCGGCGGTGATGGGCTTGTCGATGTGCCTGCCGGGCGCCGCCATCACGCTGAAGGACGGTGTGGTCGAGCAAAGCAACTTTGGCGACTTCCCGGTGCCCCGCATCACCGACATGCCACGGATCTCGGTGCACATCGTGCCCAGCGCCGATGCCCCCACCGGCATGGGCGAGCCCGGCCTGCCCGCATTGGCCCCCGCCTTTGCCAACGCTGTGGCGCGTATCACTGGCAAGCGCTTGCGCGAGTTGCCGTTCAAGCTGGCTTAGTGCCTTTTGGGTTGGAGAGGGGCGTCGCTGCAGGCCGTGGCGGCGCTCTGCCAACGCTGCAGCCCAGGTGGCCTTGGACGTGGGATGGGTTGCGCCGATCCGGCGTGATAATGGCATCACGATGACCCCAGGCCCTACCCCTCCCCCTGCACCTGGGCGCAAAGCGGCGGCCTTGACGGCTTGGCGCATCGTGCTGATTTATGCCATCTTTGCGTGCTTGTGGATCTTGTTTTCAGACCGGACGGTGGCACTGCTGTTCCATGATCCCGCGACGATCACGATGGTCAGTCTGCTCAAAGGCTGGTTGTTTGTAGGGGTCACGTCGTTTCTGTTGTTTGGCTTGATCAAACACTTGGTCGATGACCTTGAAACAGCGACCGAGGCGACCAAAAGCAGCGAGAGTGCCCTGCTCGAAGCACAGCACATCGCGGGCATTGGCAGTTTTGTACTGGACTTCACCCGTGGGCAGTGGGCTGGCTCTCAGGTGTGCCACAACGTGTTTGGCGTTGACGCGCAGCACGACCACAGCCTGGACGGCTGGCTGGGCCTGATCCACCCCGACGACCGAGCAGCGATGTCCGACGACATGCACGGCGATGTGGTTGGCCAGCAGCGAGCCTTCAACCGACAGTTCCGCATCCTGCGTGCCTCTGACGGCGCCGAGCGTTGGGTTCATGGATTGGGTCGTTTGACGGTGGATGCACAAGGGCAAGCAGTGGACCTGCGTGGCACCGTGCAAGACATCAGCGAAAAGAAGCGTGCAGAGGCAGAAATTGAAAGCACCCAAAGCACACTGCGGGCAACGCTGGACGCTTTGCCTGATTTGCTGTTTGAGGTAGACCGGTTGGGGCTGATCCACAGCTACCACTCCCACCGCAGCGATTTGCTGGCGGCGGCACCTGAGGTTTTTTTAGGCAAGTCTTTCGCTGACGTCTTGCCTGCAGACGTGACCCAAGTGTGTTTTCAGGCCATTGAGGAGGCTGCACAACTGGGTTACTCAGCCGGAAAGACCTATGCGCTGGACCTTCCGCAAGGTCGCCGTTGGTTCGAGCTGTCGGTGGCACCGATGGCTGACGTGAACCACGCTGTTCCCCACTTCATTTTCATCTCGCGGGATGTCACAGAACGGCACTCGGCAGAAGAAAAGCTCCAGCTGGCCTCGCGGGTGTTCAGCCATGCCCGTGAAGGCATTGTGATCATGGATGCCACGGGCACCATTTTGGATGTCAATGATTCCTTCACGCGCATCACGGGCTACCTGCCGAAAGAGGCCATCGGTCACAAGCCCCACATTCTGAGATCAGGGCAACAGGGCCCTGAGTTTTACGCAGAACTGTGGCGCAAATTGACCACGCAAGGCCACTGGAGTGGTGAGCTGTGGAACCGGCACAAGAATGGAACGCAATATGCGCTGTCGACCACGATCAGTTCGGTGCGAGATCAAGGCGGGCAGGTGCTGCAGTACGTGGGGCTGTTCTTTGACATCACCTCCCATAAAACACACCAACACCAGCTGGAACACTTCGCTCACTTTGACGCGTTGACCGACCTGCCCAACCGCGTGCTGCTGGCAGACCGCTTGCGACAAGCGATGGTGCATGCCCAGCGCCGTGGCCAGGCACTGGCTGTGGCCTATTTGGACCTGGACGGGTTCAAAACGGTGAATGATCGCCATGGGCATGACATCGGTGACCAGTTGTTGATCGCTTTGTCTAACACCATGAAAGAGGCACTGCGAGAGGGCGATACCTTGGCCCGCATGGGCGGTGACGAGTTTGTGGCCGTCTTGATTGACCAAACCAACGAAGCGAGTTGTGTGCCCATGCTCCATCGCTTGCTGAGTGCCGCCGCAGCACCGGTGCAACTGGGAGATCTGACATTACAGGTCTCGGCCAGCTTGGGGGTGACCTTTTACCCACAGGCTAAAAGCATAGACGCCGATCAGCTGTTACGGCAAGCGGATCAGGCCTTGTACCAAGCCAAGGTGGCCGGCAAAAACCGCTACCAAGTCTTCGATGCACAGCATGACAAGACGGTTCGAGACCACCACGAAAGCGTGGAGCGCATCCGGTTGGCGCTGGAGCGTGGCGAATTCGTGTTGCACTACCAACCCAAGGTCAACATGCGCAGCGGCAGCGTGACCGGTGCTGAAGCGTTGATCCGCTGGCAACACCCTGACAAGGGTTTGCTGGCGCCTGCGCTGTTCTTGCCGGCGATCGAAACCCACCCGCTGGCGGTAGCCCTGGGGGAATGGGTCATCGACATGGCTTTAACCCAGATGGAACGCTGGTCAGCGGTCGGACTGGCACTGCCTGTCAGCGTCAACGTGGGCGCATTGCAGTTGCAGAACGGTAACTTTGTGGAGCGCCTCACGGCCATCCTCGACAAACACCCCTCGGTCAACCCCTGCCAACTTCAAATTGAGGTGCTGGAGACCAGTGCATTGGCGGACATGACCAAGGCGGCCAGGGTGATTGAGGATTGCGCGCGAATCGGGGTGATGTTTGCGTTGGATGATTTCGGCACAGGCTATTCCTCGCTGACGTACCTCAAGAGCCTGCGTGTGCACATGCTCAAAATTGACCAGAGTTTTGTGCGAGACATGCTGGAAGACCCCGATGATCTGGCCATTTTGGAAGGCGTGATTGGCCTGGCCGCCGCCTTCAAACGCGAAGTGATCGCCGAAGGGGTTGAAACCGCTGCGCATGGCGCCGCGCTGATGCGGTTGGGTTGTGACCTGGCGCAGGGTTACGGCATTGCCCGCCCCATGCCTGGGGAGGACATGCCAGCTTGGGCCGCAGCCTGGCAGCCTGCACCCGTGTGGGCGCAACCAACCTGACTTCGATCAAATCACTCGGCCTTCGCGCCCGAAGCCTTCACAGCAATGCCCCACATCTCGATCTGGCTGCGAAAGTAAGCCGCGGTCTCGGCAGGGGTCATCTCTACAGGGTCTGCGCCCAGCGCTTCCAAACGCTCACGGATGGCTGGGCGTTTCATCGCGGTGTTCAATTCAACATTCAGTTTGTCGACGATGGCTTTAGGCGTCCCTGCAGGCGCGAGGAAAGCTGCCCAGCTGATGGCGTCGAAGCCTGGTACGCCGGCTTCTGCAACCGAGGGCACGTTGGGTAACACCGGCGAGCGGCGCTGACTGCCCACCGCAATCACCTTGAGTTTGCCCGTGCGGATGTGAGGGATCACGGCGGGGCCGGATTCGAACATCATGTCGATCTCGCCTGCGATCAACCCGGTCAACGCGGCGGCTGCACCTTTGTACGGCACATGGGTGATGCTGAGACCGGCCTTGGCTTTGAGCAACTCCATCGTGAGGTGGTTGGTCAGGCCACTGCCACCCGAGCCAAAGTTGACCTTGCCAGGGTTGGCTTTGACGTGGGCGATCAGGTCTTTGAGGTTGCTGGCGGGGAAGTCTTTGGTGACCACTAAAAACTGGGCAACGTTGACCATCATCCCGATGGCCTCGAAGTCTTTCAGCGTGTCATAGGGCAGCTTGCTGTACAGCGTGGGGTTGATCGCCAGTGGGCCACTCGACGCCATCAGCAAGGTGTACCCGTCAGCAGGGGAGTTTTTGGCAGCCTCTGTGCCAATGATGGCTGCGGCGCCCCCTTTGTTGTCGACAAAAAAGCTTTGCCCGGTGGATTCAGTGAACTGCTGCGCCAAGGCCCTCGCCACCACATCCGTGGTTTGCCCCGCCGGAAAAGGCACGATGATGCGCACCTGTTTGTTGGGGTACGCGCCTTGCGCCACCGCCCACAAGGACGCTGAGCACAGGGCAAAGGCAAGGAGCAGTTTTTTCATGGCGATCTCCATCAAGGGTGCGGGTGGGTGAAATGCGGTGTCAATCGAAGGGCTCGGTCGTGGACTTGTGCCACGACGTGACCAGCTGGAAACGGTCTGCGATGTAATGGTTCACTGATGCCGCAAGCAGCCAATCGTTGGCATCGTGGTAGCAGCGCAGCATGCGCAACGCTGGACTGCCCATCGGCAGATGGAGCAATTTGGCGGCCTCTGGCGGCATCAAACAGGCTTCAATGCGCTGCACGACCGACACCACGTCTTGTCCATACAGCTTGCTGAGCAAGGCATAGATGCTGAGGTGATCGCCCGTGAGGTGGTCTTGAATGCCCGAAAAACTGGGCCGTAAATACACCTTGGTGTACGACATCGGCGCAACCTGACCACTGGGATGCCGCATGGCCAGCAGCTCCACCCATTCAGACCCAGGCTCACAACGCAGCGCCTGGGCCATGTCGGCATCCGCTACCACCCGCTGTGCGGCCAAGACCTCCAAGCGCGTGGTGTTGTTGTAGTCCAGCAAGCCCTTGAACGACCCCAACGCCGACACGTAGGGCGTTGCCGGTTCGGTGGCACGAACCAGCGTGCCCACGCTCGGGTGGCGTGAAATCAAACCCCCATCCACCAGCTTGCGGGTGGCTTCACGCACCGTGTGACGGCTGACGCCATACAGCTGCCCCAAAGCCTCTTCCGTGGGTAGCCGACTGCCCACCGGGTACTTGCCACTGCGGATGTCGGCCAACAGGCTTTGGTGCACCTGCGCGTAGCGCGGGAGTCCCTCCGCCGCAGCGGTGGCGGACGCCAACGGGCGTGGCGTAGCAGGTGTTTGAGGTTTGTTCATGGGCGTCAGATCGTTGTTATACGGACAAAGACAATTGTCGCGAACCGGGTTTGTACGTACATTGATAAACTTTGTACGGACATAAAATTCAACGACTGTTCACCGCCGATTTTTGGAGACACCATGTCCACCCCCGTGCCCCCCCCACACGCATCGAACCCAAGCCCGTTTGCAGGTTTGGTGGTTGTGGAGTTGGGTCACAGTGTGGCGGCTCCGTTTGCCGGGCAAATCTTGAGCGAGCTGGGTGCCACCGTGATCAAGGTCGAGAAAGCCGATGGCGACGACGCACGGCGTTGGGGCCCCCCTTTTTGGGAGGGGGCGGGTGCGTTTTTTCAAACCCTGAACCGCAACAAACAGTCCTTGGTCTGTGAGCTGCGGGACCCCGAACAACTGGAAGCCCTGCGCACCTTGATCGATGACCGGGCCGACATCGTGTTGCAAAACCTGCGGCCAGGCCATGTCGAGAAGTTGGGCTTGGACGGGGCGAGCCTGCGGGCGCGCAAGCCGTCTTTGATTTACTGCAACCTGGGGGCGTTCGGCGCCACCGGGCCGCTGAAAGACCGCCCTGGCTATGACCCCTTGATGCAAGCCTTTGGCGGCATCATGAGCACCACCGGAGAAGTGGGGCGCCCCTCGGTGCGCGTGGGGGCTTCGATTGTCGACATGGGCACTGGCATGTGGGCCATCGTCGGGATATTGACAGCGCTGTTCCAACGCCAAACCTCGGGCCTGGGTCAGGTGGTTGACGTGTCCTTGTTTGAAACGGCAGCCAGCTGGGTGTCATTGCTGGCCGCGCAGGTGCTGGCGTCAGGCAAGGTCACCCCCAAACAAGGCTCTGGGTCGCCCGGCATCGTGCCCTACAAGGGCTACACCACGGCCGATGGCGAAATCGTGGTCGCGGCAGGCAGTGATGCGCTGTTCCGTTCACTGGCCAAGGTGTTGGGCCACCCGGAATGGGTGACCGATCCGCGTTTCGCCGACAACCCTGCGCGCGTGTCTCACGCGACGTTGCTGTACGGGATGATTGACGCACTGATGCTGACGCGCACCACCGCACACTGGATCGAAGCGCTTGAAGCCGTCGGTGTGCCTTGTGCCCCGGTCAACAACCTGCAGCAAATGATGGACCACCCGCAAACGCAAGCCTTGGGCTTGTTGCAGGACGTGCCAAACACCGGCATGCGGTTTGTAGGGTTGCCCCTCAGCTTTGATGGGCAACGCCCCCGACCTCGCAGCGCCCCCCCGACCTTGGGCCAACACAACGACCTTTTGCCCCGGAGCCCCACACCATGAGCCTGAGCTTTCCAAACTATGACACCGTGCTGACCTCGATGCCAGCCCCGCACGTGTTGCAGGTCACCTTGAACAGGCCAGAAGTGGCCAACGCCCTGAACACCCAAATGGGCCACGATTTGCTGGACATCTGGAACCGCCTCACTGTGGATGCAGGTGACATCCGCTGTGTGGTGATGACCGGAGCGGGCGAGAAAATCTTTTGTGCAGGGGGCGACCTGAAAGAGCGCAATGGCATGAGCAAAGTGCAATGGCAACGCCAGCACGAGCTGTTTGAGCGCATGGTCTGGACGCAGGTGGACATGCCGGTGCCAGTGATCGCAGCCGTCAACGGCCACGCCTACGCGGGAGGCCTCGAAATGGCGCTGTGCTGTGACTTCATTTATGCGAGCAACGCGGCACGTTTCGCCTTGACCGAAGTCACCCTCGGCATCATGCCGGGTGCAGGTGGCACACAAAACCTGCCGCGTGCGGTAGGAGACCGCCGGGCAAAAGAGATCCTGATGACCGGGCGC
>CAZHDP010000065.1:0-11656 GCA_964531605.1 uncultured Burkholderiaceae bacterium
GGGCATCGACATGCCCATCTCGCAGAGCGTGGTGCGTTTGCTGGACGGCGAGTGCACGGCCGCTCAAGCCGTGCAGCACCTGATGGCACGCGACCCCAAATCCGAGACCTGACGTTACAGCACTGGCGCAGGCCGCTCACCGCGTTCGTACACCACGTGGGCACGGCCCACGATCAAGGGGTCAAGCTTGCCCACCAAATCCGCGTCTTTTTTGTCGTAGGGTAATTTTTGCAGCACGTAGCGCATGGCATTCAAACGTGCGCGCTTTTTGCAATCGCTTTTGATGACCGTCCATGGCGCTTCGGCGGTATCGGTCTCGAAAAACATGTTTTCTTTGGCACGGGTGTACTCGTCCCACATGTCCAACGACGCCAAGTCAATGGGGCTGAGCTTCCACTGTTTGAGCGGGTGAGACTCGCGCTCTTTGAAGCGGCGGCGCTGTTCTTTGCGGCTGACCGAGAACCAAAACTTGATCAAATGCACGCCGCTTCGGGCCAGGTGGCGCTCAAACTCAGGGGTTTGGCGCATGAATTCAGCGTATTCGTCATCGCTGCAAAAGCCCATCACCCGCTCGACGCCGGCGCGGTTGTACCAAGAGCGGTCAAACATCACGATCTCACCAGCGGTCGGCAAATGCTGCACATAGCGTTGGAAGTACCACTGCCCGCGCTCTTGCTCGGTGGGTTTTTCCAGCGCCACCACGCGCGCACCGCGTGGGTTCAGGTGCTCCATGAAACGCTTGATCGCGCCCCCTTTGCCTGCGGCATCGCGGCCTTCAAACAGGATCACCACCCGCTGTTTGCTCTCTTTGACCCAAGCCTGCAGTTTGAGCAACTCGACCTGAAGTCGGAATTTTTCTTTTTCGTAAGACGCACGGCGCATCAGGTTGCGGTAGGGGTAACCGCCTTCACGCCAATCGTCTGACAGGATCTCATCCGGGTTTTTGCGCCCTTGGTTCTCCAACGTGGCCACCAGGGCTTTGCGCAACGCGATCTGGTCGTCCGGAGCAGCCCCTTCCAACAACGCACGCAGCGAGGCGGCACGCGCAGCCAGGGTTTCTTCGTCTGTCTTTTCGATCAACGCCAACGCGGTCGCCAACTGTTTGCCCCTGGCCGCTTGGCCGGCTTCTCGTGCCACTTCTGCGGCCAATGCGCCAGGCTGTGTCGAAGCCACCGTGTCACCCTGTTTCACCTGCCGGGTGCTTGACGCGACACGCTTGCGTGCAGGGGCTGCACGTTTCGGCTTGGGAGCCACCGCTGCAGCGGAGGTTGGGGCGGGCACAAGTTGAGGTTGAGGCAATTTCACGACGGCCATGTTGATGAGTCTCCTGGATGTTCACCAGGGCAGCGACTTGGCACACAACACAAGGCCAACAGCTCCCCCGATGGTAAGAACAGTATGCACTGTTTGTGCGTCAGCACACTTGATGTGCGTCAAACAGGCCAGACAACGCCGTTGTCGTTCAAGATCGCGTCCAACGGCATGTCGTGCGGCTCAGGCTCAAAGTCAGGCACAAAACCTTGCGTGTAGCCCAGCCCCACCGTGGTCGGGTGCGGCTCCAGTGCAGCCAGTGTGCGGTCATAAAAACCGCCGCCGTACCCCAGCCGATAACCACCGATGCTGTACCCCACACAAGGCACAAACAACAGCGTGGGCACGATCAGTTCGGTGTCTTTGGGCTTGGGGATGCCGTAGGCGTCTTCCTCCATCGGGCAACCGGGATACCACGCATGGAAGGTCAAGGTTTTGTGTACCTTGTCCACCACCGGGATGCCAATGCGGCGCAGCTGGGGTTCATCCAGCAGTTCACCGTCTTCTTTCCATCGGTGCAAAGCAGGCAAAGGATCAAATTCACCTTTGATCGGCCAGTAGGCGCCGATCACCGTGTCTTTGCGACCCAGCAACCAAATCCGCATCACCTGCTGCAACAGGTCGGCCCGAACCAAACGGTCCGGCATATTCAAGCGCTCTTCAATCAGGGCTTTGCGCAGCGCCTTCTTGGCTTCGATCTTGTCCATAATCCTCACATGCTGTTCAGAGATATTTTGTCACCGATCCTGCGCCCTTTCGTCCTGGCAGGTTTGTTCACCGCTTTGGGCTTGCCTGCACAGGCACAGTCCAGCGGTCAGGGCGATGAGGTGCTCATCGAGATGAGCCAGGCGTTCAAGCGGGGCGACCGCAAACGCTTGGCGGCCTTGCTGCCCCAAGCCCGTGGCCATGTGCTGGAGCCCTGGGCTGCCTACTGGGAGTTGAAAGTGCGACTGGATGAAGCCAGTGCGCTGGACGTGCAGGACTTTTTGGCCCGTTACGCAGGCACCTACCAAGAAGACCGCCTGCGCAACGACTGGTTGCTGCTGCTGGGCCAGCGGCGCGACTGGACCACCTTTGCGACCGAACACCCACGTTACCGCATGGCAGACGACCGCGAGGTACGTTGCTACGCCATTGCGGTCGACGTGGTTCGGAACACGGCCACAGACCTCCCCGCGTTGGCGCAAGAAGTGCGCAAACACTGGTTTTCGCAACGGGATGCAGACGACGGCTGCGCCTTTGCCGCGGACCGGTTGATCGATGCCCGCCGACTCAAACCCGATGACGCTTGGCGTAAGGCCCGCTTGGCCATCGAAGCCAACCGCCCCCGCTCGGCCCGACGTGCAGTGGAAATCATCGCGCCAGAAGCCTCGAACGCGGTGACCGAACTCAACAACAGCCCAGCCAAGTTCCTGGCTGGCAGAAGCACAGGCAGCGGACATACCCGCAAAGAGCTGACGGTGCTGGCCCTCGTCAAGATGGCCGTGAGCGATGCAGAAGCGGCTGAGACAGCGTTGACCCGGTGGGGCACACGCCTGACCGACGAAGAACGCAACTGGGTCTGGGGCGTGATTGGCCGCCAGATCGCCGGGCGGCTGGGCACTGACGCCATTGACAAGTTCAACAACGTCAGCCGCGACACCGACTTGAGCGACGACATGCTGGGTTGGAAGGTGCGCGCCAACCTGCGCGATACCGGCAGCACCAACCCCATGGTGCGTTGGACCACCGTGTTGCAAAGCATCAACGCCATGAGCGACGATGCCAAACGCGACCCCACTTGGGTTTATTGGAAAGCCCGGGCCTTGATGGCGACCTCCAGCAGTGGCAGCCCCTCACGCACGGAAGCCGCCAGCTTGCTAGAGAGCATCGCCGGGCCCCGAGGTTTCTACGAGCAACTGGCGCTGGAGCAGTTGGGGCAAAAAATCAGCACCCCTGCACGACCTGCCCCGCTGACTGCAGCAGAACGCGATGCCGCACGCAACAACCCGACGTTGAACCGGGCGCTGTACGCCATCGGCATGGGCTTGCGCAGCGAAGGTGTGCGCGAGTGGAACTACGGCACCAACTTGGTCAATGCCCAAGGCCTGAGCGGCCCCATGAGCGAGCGTGAATTGCTGGCCGCGGCTGACCTCGCTTGCAGCCAACAGGTGTGGGACCGCTGCATCAACACGAGCGAGCGCACCCGCAGCGAATTTGACGTGGAGCAACGCTTTCCGATGCCTTACCGGGATGCCGTGGTCAAGCGCAGCCGTGAAATCAACCTGGACCCGGCCTACGTCTATGGCCTGATCCGCCAAGAATCCCGCTTCATCATGGATGCACGCTCTGGCGTAGGGGCCTCGGGCTTGATGCAGGTGATGCCAGCCACGGCGCGTTGGACTGCCAAAAAAATCGGCCTGGAGGGCTTTACCCCCGACCAGATCACCCACCGAGACACCAACATCGCCATCGGCACGGGCTACCTCAAGCTGGTGCTGGACGACTTCGCGGGGTCCATGCCACTCGCGGCAGCGGCCTACAACGCAGGGCCCAGCCGGTCACGCAACTGGCGCAACGGACCGGTGATGGACGCGGCGATCTGGGCTGAAAACGTGCCTTTCAACGAGACAAGGGACTACGTGAAGAAAGTGCTGTCCAACACCACGATGTACGCGGCCATCTTGAGCGGTCAACCCCAGTCGCTGCGCGCGCGGTTGGGACAAGTTGGCCCCCGCGACGCCTCCGTGGGCGAACCGAACAAAGACCTGCCCTGAGCCCCTGAGCGGAGACGCTCAAGCGCTCAAGCGCTTAGGCCATCCACCGCCTGGAACATCGCCTGACGCGCTTGGCTCACGATCTGACCCTTCCAGGCGTCGGTATCGGTGTAAAACGCGTCCATCACGGCCTGTCGGATCTGCTGCGCCAGCGCAGGGGATGCTTCAGGATGCTGGCGCAGCCAATTGCCCGCACGCAAGGCCATCATCACCTGCAATATCGGCTGCGTGCCATATTCCATTGCGATGCCGGTGTATTCGGCCTGCGGGCACTCTTCCTCGACGCTGCACCACATCAGGCCCGTGAGAAACGCAGAGGTGGACGAGCCGTCGTAAATCGATGTAACGTGGTTGTCCCCACTGCCCCACCACTGACGAGCCCGCGCTACCGTGACCGCGTCATCACGGCCAGCGTAGATGCGCTCTCCGAGCCCGCTGGCGCCCAAGCCTGTGTGCACATCAATCCAAGCCAAACGCTCAGCCTTGGCAGCATGGTCGCGCAGCACCTGGCGCAACGTCAGGTTGCTCCAAGCCGGTGACGTGCCGCCAAAAAACAAACCATCCGGGAATTCATGTTGCCCCCGGGAAACGGCTGCTTGGTAAGCCTGTTCGCCCCGGGCCTGGATGAAGGCCATGATGGCGGCCTCGTTCGCGGGCTCAGGTGGCCATTGGGCGGGCAGCAACAGGGGGTGCAATTCGCGGTAAGCCTCGTTGACGGGCAAGGGCTGGCTGAAATTGTGGAAGTTGCGGTTCAGGTCCACGTTTTCGTGGGTGGTACGGCTCACGTGCGAAAAACCATACGGGTTCAGCGCATGGATGTACAACACCGCCACCCCCTGCTGCGCCGCTTTGGCCAGCCATTCGGCATCGTGCAGGGCAAACACCTGCACGCCGCTGCCGCAATACCCTTCGACACCATGGCAGGCACTGCTGACAATCAGCACACGCTTGGCCTCTGATGGGCCAACACGGGCCACGTCCATGGCGAGCTCTTCGCCATCCAGGCCTTTGAGCGGATGGACGTGCGACGTGACCGTCGCACCTGCTGCCGCAGCGGCCGCCAAAAACTTGGGCCGTGCTTCAGCGTACCGGCGCGAAAACGAGTCGACCACGTTCATCATGCGGTCCCCTTGCCAGCCCCTGGGGCAAGCCATTGCTCCGCAAGCCGTACCCAGTAGGTTGCCCCCAAAGGAATCAGCTCGTCATTGAAGTCATAGCTCGGGTTGTGGATCATGCAAGGCCCCGCCCCGTGACCCATCTCACGGTGCGAACCGTCGCCATTGCCAATGAAGCAATAGGCACCGGGGCGCGCTTGCAGCATGTACGCGAAGTCTTCTGCGCCCATGGTCGGCTCTTGCGCCAACACCTGGCTGGCAGGCACGATGCTTTCCATCACTTGGCGTGCAAAAGCCGTCTCGGCGGGGTGATTGACGGTGGGTGGGTAATTGCGGGTGAACGAAAACTCGCAGGTGGCACCAAAGGCAGCACAGGTGTTTTCTGCAATGGTTTTCATGCGCGCCTCGATGGTGTCGAGCACGCCGATGGTGAAGGTGCGCACCGTACCTTGAATCTCACAGCTGTCGGGCACCACGTTGGTGGCTTCGCCGGTGTGGATCATGGTCACCGACACCACCCCTGCGTCCACCGGCTTGATGTTGCGGCTGACGATGGTCTGGAACGCCTGCACCATCTGGCAGGCGATCGGCACGGGATCGATGCTGTTGTGCGGCAAAGCGGCATGGCTGCCCCGGCCATGGATCACGATTTTGAACTCGTTGCTCGACGCCATGACCGGGCCTGAGCTCAGCGCAAACGTGCCCACGGGCACGCCAGGCCAGTTGTGCATGCCAAAGACAGCGTCCATCGGAAACTGCTCGAACAAGCCGTCCTTGATCATTTCGCGCGCACCGCCACCCCCCTCTTCCGCCGGTTGGAAAATCAGGTACACCGTGCCATCGAAATGGCGGTGCTTGGCCAAGTGCTGTGCAGCCCCCAGCAACATCGCAATGTGCCCATCGTGGCCGCAAGCGTGCATCTTGCCTTGGTACTTGCTGGCATGCGCGAACTTGTTGAACTCGGTCATTGGCAACGCGTCGATGTCCGCGCGCAAGCCAATGGCCCGGCTGGACGTGCCGTTTTTGACGATGCCCACCACGCCCGTTTTGCCCATGCCCCGGTGGATGGGGATGCCCCATTCCGTCAATTTGGCGGCGATCACATCGGCGGTGCGAACCTCTTCAAAGCACAGTTCAGGGTGAGCGTGGATGTCGCGGCGCACAGCGGCAATGCCTGCCGCTTGCGTCACGATGGTGTCAATCATGTTCATGTCGCGTTCCTGTGGAGTCGGTGACGGGGACTTTAAGACCTCAATGGTAAGCCCAGCAGACCGCCCCTGACCGGCCACATCGGCCAAAATGGCCCCATGTTGACACCTAAAGCACTCCAACTCGCCCAGTCACTGGTTCGCATGAACACGGTCAGTCGCCACAGCAACCTGGAGCTCATCCACTTTGTGCGCGACGAGCTGCTGCACCTCGGGGTGAAAAGCCGCCTCACCTACAACGCCGACAAAACCAAAGCCAACCTGTTTGCCACCTTGGGTGAAGGCAAACCCGGCGGGGTGATCTTGTCGGGTCACACCGACACCGTGCCCTGGGACGGACAAAACTGGCAGGAAGACCCTTTGAGCGGCAGGGTCACGGACGGGCCAGATGCCCGCCTGTACGGCCGCGGCAGTGCTGACATGAAAGGCTTCATCGGCCTGGCGTTGGCGCATGCTTCAGATTTTCTGAACAGCCCGGCCCCGTTCGCCATGCACCTGGCCCTGAGCTTTGACGAAGAAGTGGGTTGCCTGGGGGTGAAAGAGCTCATTGCCGACATGCGCGACGCCGGGATCAAACCCCTGGCCTGCATCGTCGGCGAGCCCACCGGCATGGTGCCCGCCATCGCCCACAAAGGGGTGTACCGCTACCGATGCTGCGTGCGCGGCAAAGAAGCGCACTCATCGCTCACACCCCAATCGGTCAACGCCATCGAGATGGCCGCCCGGCTGGTTGGCAAAGTGCGTGACATGGCCGAGCGGTTTGAGCGTGAAGAGCCGCGCTATGAGGGTTTTGATGTGCCGTTTTCCACCGCCAGCGTGGGCCAGTTTCAAGGCGGCATTGCCGACAACGTGGTGCCCCGCGACGCCTGGTTTCACTACGAATTCCGCGATCTGCCCACGGCTGACGCGAAGCGCATGCAGCAAGAAGTGCTCAGTGCAGCAGCGGCGATGGAACCCGCCATGAAAGCAGTGGCGCCCGATGCGGGCTTCAGCTTCGAGACGATTTGCGAGGTGCCCAGCTTCCTGGGGAGCGCGGACGACGCCATCACCCTGCTGGCCAAACAGCTGTCCGGTCAAACACGCACGACCGAGGTGGCGTTTGGCACCGAGGCCGGACTGTTCAAACAATCCGGCATCCCCACCGTGGTGTGCGGACCGGGCTACATCACGCAGGCGCACCAACCCGATGAATACGTCAGCCTGGAACAATTGGCCCAGTGCGCGGCCTTTTTACAAGGGTTGGCACGGCAAACGTCGTTGGGGTGACGCCCCTGCGGCGCTTGGTTAAAGTAAGGGGATGACCACATCCCTCACGGTGCGCGGCGCTTGCCCGCACGATTGCCCTGACACTTGCGCCCTGCTGACCACGGTAGAAGATGGCCGTGCCATCAAGGTGCAAGGCAACCCAGCCCATGGCCACACCGACGGTGTGCTGTGCACCAAGGTGTCACGCTACACCGAACGCACCTACCACCCCGAGCGCCTGCTGCACCCCATGAAGCGCGTGGGCCCCAAGGGCAGCGGCCAATTCACCCGCATCAGCTGGGATGAAGCGTTGGACACCATCGCCACGCGCCTCACCGCCATCGCGGCACGCGACCCCCAGGCGATCCAGCCTTACAGCTACGCGGGCACCATGGGTCTGGTGCAAAGCGAAGCCATGGCGGCACGCTTTTTCAACAAGCTGGGCGCGTCTTTCTTGGACCGCACCATCTGCGCGAGCGCCGGGGCCGAGGGCCTGAAGTACACGCTGGGTGGGAAAGTGGGCATGCGGGTCGAGCACTTTGCCGAATCCAAATTGATCGTGATCTGGGGTAGCAACTCGATCGGCAGCAACCTGCACTTTTGGCGCTACGCGATGGCGGCCAAACGTGCAGGGGCCAAGCTGATTTGCATCGACCCACGCCAAACCGAAACCGCTGACAAGTGCCACGAACACATCGCCCTGCGCCCCGGCACCGACGGCGCCTTGGCCTTGGCCGTGATGCATGAGCTGATCGTGAACGACTGGCTTGATCACGCCTACATTGAAGCCCATACCCTCGGTTTCGACAAGCTGCGTGAGCGTGCCTTGCTATGGAATCCAGAGCGCGCCGCAGCCGTCTGCGGCATCGAAGCCGCCCAAATTCGAAGCCTGGCGCAGGACTATGGGCAAGCCGTAACCCAAGACCAGGCCACAGCGATACGCCTCAATTACGGCATGCAGCGCGTGCGCGGCGGCGGCAATTCCACGCGTGCGGTGGCGTGCTTGCCCGCCTTGGTGGGCGCCTGGCGACACCGCGCAGGGGGCTTGCTGATGAGCAGTTCGGGCGTTTTCCCCACCGATGGCATGGCCTTGCAACGGCCTGACCTGCTGGGGACGCGCAGGCCTCGTACCGTCAACATGAGCACCATTGGGCAAGACCTGCTGCGAGAGGCTTCGCCGGAGTTTGGCCCGCGCATTGAAGCGATGCTGGTCTACAACAGCAACCCGGTCGCCGTGGCACCTCAGTCGGGCGAGGTGGTGCGCGGCTTTGCGCGTGACGACCTGTTCACCGTGGTGCTGGAACACTTTCAGACCGACACGGCTGATTACGCCGACATCCTCTTACCGGCCACCACCCAGCTGGAGCATTGGGACATCCACACCAGCTACGGCCACACCGACGTGCTGCTCAACCGCCCCGCCATCGCGCCGCTGGGCGAGGCCAAATCCAACAGCCAAGTGTGGCGCGAGCTGGCGGTACGCATGGGCTACACCGAGGGCTGCTTCACACACGATGACGAGACCTTGTGTCGCGCCGCGTTTGGCCCAGGATCAGGCGTGGACATGGACGCCCTGTGGCGTGAGGGGTTCACCACACTGCCCTTGCCTGAAGCCCCCTATGCGCAGGGCAACTTCCCCACCCCCTCAGGCAAGTGCGAATTCTTCAGCGCTCGACTGGCAGCCCAAGGCCTGGATGGCCTGCCGGACCAAATTGACAACCACGAGGTGGCAGGCAGTCATGCCGCCTACCCCTTGGCCATGATCTCGCCCCCTGCGCGCAACTTTTTGAACAGCACGTTCGTCAACGTGAAAAGCCTGCGCGACATCGAAACCGAGCCGGTGCTGGAAATCAGCGCCACCGATGCAGCGGCGCGAGGCATACAGTCCGGCCAAGTGGTGCGGGTGTTCAACGACCGGGGCGAGTACCACTGCAAAGCCGAGGTGTCGCGCCGCGCGCAAACCGGTGTGGTCAACGGGCTGGGCATCTGGTGGCGCAAGATGGGACTCCATGGCACCAACGTGAACGAACTGACCAGCCAAAAGTTGACCGACCTGGGCCGTGCGCCCGTGTTTTACGACTGTTTGGTAGACGTCGAGGGGCTGTGAATGAAGGGCTTGCGAACCGCCCTGCTGGCGTTGGCGTGTGGGGTATGCCTGGCGCTCACGGGTTGCACTAACCTGGGTTATTACTGGCAATCGGTCAACGGGCATGTGCAGTTGATGGCGGCATCTCGCCCTGTGCCCGACTGGTTAGCAGATGCCCAAACACCTCAGGCCCTGAAAGCCCGCTTGGCCTTGAGTCAACGCATCCGCACCTTTGCGAGCCATGAACTCCAGCTGCCTGACAACCCCAGCTACCGCCGCTACGCCGACTTGCAACGCCGCGCCGTGGTGTGGAACGTGGTGGCTGCCCCGCCCTATTCACTGACCCTCAAAACATGGTGCTTTCCGGTGACCGGCTGTGTGGGCTATCGAGGCTACTTTGACGAAGCACAGGCCAAAGCCGAAGCCGAGCGCATCCAACAAACGGAAGGATTGGAGGTCAGCGTCTACGGTGTGCCTGCCTACTCCACGCTGGGCTGGATGAACTGGGCAGGTGGCGACCCCCTGCTCAACACCTTCATCCACTACCCCGAAGGCGAATTGGCGCGCATGATTTTTCATGAACTTGCACACCAGGTGGTTTATGTGCCGGACGACACGGTGTTCAACGAGTCTTTTGCGTCTGCCGTGGAACGTCTGGGGGCCCAACGCTGGTTGACGACCAAAGCGAGCCCTGCGGCGCGCGCCGAGTACGAAGCCTTTGACGCCAAGCGCCGCGAGTTCCGCGCGCTGACCCTGGCCATGCGGCAAAAGCTCAAGCACCTTTACCAACAATCCGAAGACAAAACGGCAGATACCGCTTTATCTGCGGCAAAGTCCGCTATCAAAACAGAAGCAATGAGGCAATTCAGAGCCGATTACGAAGCCATGAAGTCCCGCTTCAACGACCCGCCGGAGCGCTGGGTGGGCTATGACGCTTGGGTGGCCAAGGCCAACAATGCGGCATTTGGGGCACAAGGGGCTTACGACGACCTGGTGGAGGCCTTCGAGCGCCTGTTTGCCCGTGAAGGACGCGACTGGCAACGGTTTTATGATGCCGTCAAGCGCTTGGCGGCATTGCCATCCACTGAACGACAACAACACTTCAAACACCTCATGGAGGCCCCCCGTGTCTGACATCCACATCCACCGCACCCACACCCTGGGCTTGCCTGCTGCCCGTAAGCTCGCGTTCCAATGGGCCGAACAAGCCGAGCAGGATTTCGACATGGAATGCACCTATGAAGAGGGCAAAACCGAAGACCTGGTGAGCTTCACCCGCTCAGGCGTGAGTGGCACGCTGAACGTGACCAAAGACCAGTTTGAATTGAACGCCAAACTGGGCTTTTTGCTGGGCGCCTTCAAGGGCAAGATCGAGGCCGAGATTGTCAAAAATCTCGATGCGCTGCTGGCGGCCAAATCCACCACAACGGCAGCCCCTAAAGCCAACGCCAACGCCAAGCCTGCAGCCAAAAAGGCGGCCAGCAAAAAAGCCTGAGTTCAGTTTTCGCGGTAAATGCGCCGCACGTTGTCGTATTGGGCGTCTGTGGCGTGCTCAAAACCAGCCAACTCTGCAGCGTCCAATGCCTTGACCCCTGCGGGGTCTGCACGCATGCCAAGCAGCGCTCGCCGCATGCTGAGCGTGATGTCTGAGGCCAGGCCTTGATGCGCAATCACCGGGATCTCGGCAAACCCTTCAGAGGTGTAGACCTCGCGGTAAGCCAAGCCCTGCTTGGCAGCAAACTGCGTCAGCAAACGCGAATTCACAGCAGCCGCCTGCACAGCCCCCGCTTTGAGCTGGGCCAGGGCGCTGTCTTGGTTGCTGGCCAACACCTCGATCACTTTGACCTGAGCTGACCTCAGGGCTTTCATGGGCACAGCGTAGGCCACAAAGGCTTCACGGGACGGAAAAGCCACCCGCAGTCCTGCCAAATCTTG
>CAZHDP010000066.1:0-11647 GCA_964531605.1 uncultured Burkholderiaceae bacterium
GACTATAACACCAAAAGTTATATAAATTTGCTTTTTACAAAAGATAAGTTTTTAAAATTGAGGTGTGACGGCGCAACTTCAGCATGACCATGTCAGATTGAGCTCAATCTGCCTTGATTTTGCCGTCCTTGACAATCGCACCCCATTTTTGAATTTCCGACTGCACGTATTTGCGTGTGTCTTCAGGCGTGCGCCAATCGGTGGTGAACCCTTGATTGGTGAATTTTTCTTTCACATCAGGCATCTCCAGTATTTTTTTTAGGCTGGCGTTGAGGCGATTCACGACCTCTTGCGGTGTTTTGGCCGGCACGAGCACACCATTCCAGGCGATGGCTTCAAAGCCGGGGAAGCCCTGCTCAGCCACCGTCGGAACGTTGGGCAGCAAAGGGGAACGCTCCAAACTGGTGATCGCCAAGGCCTTCAGACGTCCAGAAGTCACAAAGGGCATGGAAGAAAGCATGGTGTCGAACATGAAGGAAGTCTGCCCCCCCATGGTGTCGGTCAGCGCCGGACCACTGCCTTTGTAAGGGATGTGAACCGCAGAGATGCCCGCACGGATGCTGAACATCTCGCCTGCCAGGTGCGTCGACGCGCCATTGCCGGATGACGCAAACGACTGTGAGCCAGGCTTGGCCCGGCCCTGCCCCACCAAATCCTGCACGGTACGTATGGGCGATTGGCTGTTTGTCAGCAACAACATCGGTCCACTGGTCAGCGAGGTCACGGCCTTGAAATCGCGCACCAAGTCATAGCCCAAATTGGGAATGAGCGTTGCATTGATGGTGTGTGTCGCCGACGCCAGCAAAAGGGTATAGCCGTCGCCGGCGGCCTTGGCCACGGCTTCCGCACCAATGTTGGCGCCGCCCCCAGGGCGGTTCTCGACGATGACGGACACCTTTTCCAACCCCGCCAGCTTTTCTGCCACGACACGCCCAACGATATCGGTGGGTCCTCCGGGCGCATATGCGCCCAAAGGGGTAGCCAAAGACGTGGTCAACAAAGTTCACCAAGCCTACTTGAAGGCACTGGCCGATAAAGATTGGACCAAGCGGATGGCAAGCCAAGGCATCAACCTGCTGCCAGAGGCGCAATACGCCCCCGACGCGTTTGCGAAACATACCGCTGCAGAAGTCGACAAATGGCGCAAGGTCGCCACGGATGCCAAGATCCAAATCGACTGAGCTGTGGTTGCCTGCGGTCGGGGCCATGCGGTGGATGCTTTTCGACTAGGATGAACATCTCCGCTATGTTTGTCCTTTTCGTTGACCATGAAACCACGCTCTGATGCCGGCACGTTGAAACGGGGCGTGGTGCTGCTGAAACTCTTGGCCACAGGCGGCACCAGAGGTCTGGCGCTGACCGAACTTGCCAGCGCAGCGCAATTGCCCCACCCCTCTGTGCACCGTTTGTTGGGTCAATTGATCGCCGAACGACTGGTGGTGCTCAATCCAGAAACCAAAAAGTACCGGCTGGGTCCCCTGGTGTTCGAGCTCGGTGTAGCGGGTACCACGATGTATGACATCCGGGACATCTGCGAACCCGCGATGACCAACCTGGCGCGCTTGACCGAAGACACCGTCTACCTTGTGGTCAGGAGCGGATTTGATGCGGTCTGCATGCACCGAGTAGAAGGCAGTTTTCCGATCAGAACGCTGGTGTTAGAGGTTGGAAGCCGACGTCCGCTGGGCGTTGGCGCGGGTGGGTTGGCCATCCTCGCAGCCGTGGAACCCGGGCAACGCCAAGAGATCATTGACCGCGTGGCACCCAATCTCTCTGCCTTTGGAACCTTGAGTCCGCAAGCGCTGGAGGAGTCATGCGCGCAAACCCATGACATGGGCTATGCGGTCATCCAAAATCGCGTCAGCCTGGGGGTGACTGCCGTCGGCATGCACTTTGACGACTCGATGAACCAGCCGGTAGGTGCCTTGAGTGTGGCCGCATTGACCCAGCGCATGCCCAAAAGCAGGGTTCAGGCCATTGCCACCCACTTGCGTGACGCCAAAGCAGACGTGGAACAGCGCTTGCGCTCCAAAAAGCAAGTGTTGCGCACCGTGTGACCTCCCCCTGCTGGTGTGACTTGCGTTAACTCAGGCGGGGGCCTCTTCGCCCCAGGACGTGCACCGGATGACCACCACTGAGCCGACGCCATAGGCCACCATGCCCACGCTCACCAGCGCAAACACCGTCCACACGGGGGCATGCCAATAGGCCAACAAAGCCCCACCAGCGGCCACAATGATCAAACGCAACGTGCCTGCCAGCACAGGTCCCAGGGCTTTACCGGCACCCAGTGACGAAAAATACAGCGACAAGCCCAATCCAAACAGACCATAGGCAGGACCCGCCCAAAGAAAATAATTTCTGGCCGACGCCATGACGGCTTCGTCCTGGGAATACAGACGGGTCCACAGGTCAGGCACAACGGCGACCACCAGACCCAAAACACTCAAAATGGCAGTGGCCACGAAGGCAGCAGTCCACGCGGCTTGACGCGCCCGTCGGATTTTTCCGGCGCCCATGGCCATGCCAACCAAGGGCACCGAGGCCACACCCACGGCAAAGGCGATCGGCACCAGCAAAAACTCAAGCCGCGTCCCAATGCCGTAGCCAGCCAAGGCGTCGGTACCGAATTCGGCCACGAGTTTGGTCAACACCAAAATGGTCAACACAGTTTGCAAAGGGGAAATGCACGCCACCGCACCCACCCGCAAAATGTCGTACAGCAGTCCACGATGGACCGGCGTGTGCCGCATGTGCAGGGAAATCTTGGCGCGCCCTGACACCAAAAAAAGCCAAAGGTATACGGCACCCAGCAGGTAAGCCAACACCCCACCGGCTGCCACACCAGCCATGCCCAGCGCAGGCCATGGACCCCACCCCAACCCGAGCGCGCCGCCCAATACCACCTGACCCAAAGCCACGGCAAACAAGGTGGCCGAGGGCACTTTCATGTTGCCCGAACCCCGAATCACCGAGGCCAGCGTGTTGACGACCCACACAAACACCGAGCCTAAAAATGCCACCTGTGCATAGGCCACCGCCTGCGCCAGGGCTTCACCCTTACCGCCCAACAGCGCCAGTGCCGCAGGCCCCCACCACAACATCAACACCATGTAGACCGTACCAGCCGTGAGCCCTATCCACAAGGCGTGAACTGCCAGGGCGTTGGCCCGATCGGGTTGTCCTGCGCCCAGCGCTCGACTGACGGCGGAGGACACCCCTCCCCCCATGGCACCCGCCGACATCATCGTTTGCAACATCATGAACGGAAACACCAACGCCATCCCAGCCAGTGCAGGCGCGCCAAAACTGCCGACATAGGACGTCTCCGCCACCGCAGCCAGTGCAGTGGCCAGCATGGCAACCATGTTGGGCCAGGCAAACCGCATGAGCTGGGGTAACAAGGGACCGGTGAGCAGGTCCACTTGACGAGGGGGAAGGCCGGGGGCTGGGTTGGATGGTGTGGACATGTCATTCATTGTATATGCAATCATTGCATCTACAACGAACTAGCATGCACCCGCAACTCAAGGATGGGCAATGACCACCAGCGCGTTGGTCTGCCGCAGCGCACAGGCCAAACACCGCGCCAAGGTCTCGGGGTCCAAGGCGGCAAAGCTCTCATCCAAAACCGTGAGTTCAGCCTTCTGCAGCAACGCTCTGGCCAAGAAAATGCGGCTGCGCTCGCCATGAGACAACTGCCAACCCGTTTCTCCCACCATTTGCATGAGGCCGGAAGGCATGCGCGACAGCAAATCCCCCAGGCCCAACTCTTCGCAAATCTCGGCCGCATCAGCCAGGTCATCGGCGTTCGCGGGCCAGCGCCGCCCCATCAACAAATTGAATGCCAATGTGCCACTCAAAATGTGGTTTTCGTGAAATTGAGGCGCCTCGGTAGCCCACTGGTGCCAGCTGTCACCCAAAGTGTGACGGTCCCATCCATTGAGCAGCAGCAGGCCGGAATGCGGGGTTCTCAATCCCACCAACAAACTCGCCACGGTTGATTTACCTGACCCAGACGGCCCTTCCAATAAAACCCGGTCACCCGCGTGGATGCACAGGTTCAAGCCTTCCACGACTTTGTCAGATTGACCAGCATATTGAAAGGTCACATCGCAGGCGTCGATCACGGGCACCGCGTTGACCGCATGAACTGGGGAAGGATGGGTCGCCTCAGGCTTTGCAGGAGGTGTTGCAGTAGACAAAAAGGGAGCAGAGCCTGACGATGGCGGACTGGCCACAAACAAGGCGGCCACTTGAGACCAAGCAACTTGGGCTCGCGACAAGGACGCCAAGCCGGCGGAAACCCCCATCAAGGCACGGTTGGCCAACAGCATGCCGCCCAAAGCCACAGCCAGCGAGCCTGGTGTGGCCTGCCCCGCGGCAAAGCTCGGCAGCAACCCGAGCAGGCCGACCAACATCCAACCACGGGGCATGATGGCTGCCGCAGGCACGATGGAACGGTCCATGGCGCGAGAAGCCGTCAAATAGTCTCGCATGTCCAGATCGTCCTGGGCATCCCGTCGGCCTGGGCGTTCTTGGGCCAGGCGGGTACGGTGACCGACCATGCGCTCCACCAAGGCATGGGTCATGGCCAAACGCTTCAAAGTCCATTCACGCTGGTGGGCGCCATACCGCCAGCTCAAAGCAACTGCGACAAGGATCCACACCACCAGCAGTGCCAAATGCCAGGACCCGCCTGCCCCTTGCACCAGAACACCTGCGGCAATGGCCAACTCCAGCACGGCCACCAAAACACCCATGCCACCGTTCAGTGCCAGCGCTTCCAAGGCTTGCGACTCCATGACCTGGCTCAGCAACTGGCCCGCACCTTGCCGCCGAACTGCATCGGGGTCAGAGCGCAAAATGCCCGACAACAACCGGGTTTTCAACAGCCTTCCGAAGTCAAGGGCAAATGAAGCGTCCAGCCAGCCTGCGATCAATCGCAGGGGCACCAACGACAACATCAGCATCACCCAAGCGATAAACCAGCCGCTGTCCAAATGGCCGTTCAAGGTCATCTGCCCCATCAGGCCCCAACCGGCCATCTCTGCCACGTAAAGCGCCAGGAAGGCCGTCATCATCCACACCAGCTGGCGAGGCAAACGGGCCTGGGTGACCTGAGCCCACAAACCACTGTCAGGTGACGCACGGAGCAGCCAGCATGACCCCACCTGTTCAGATGCCAGGTGCTCCTGAAGCATGGCCAAACGCGCCTGTGTTCGCCGCTCTGCAGGCACTTCGGCCACATCAAGCAAGCGATCAATGGCTGGCAGATAGGGGGTCTGCAGAGGTGTACAGAGCCAGTCGATCAGCACCTGAACAGCCACTTTCGACGGGCGTAAATCTGGCCCCATCAACGTCACGTGTGAACCCTGGGATTTCAGCACCAACAGGCAACCTGATGCCACTCCATCGCGTTGTGGAAGGTTCAACATGGCTGGTGCCGCCCGTCGCAGCAGTGGCAACAGTTCGCCCATGGGCATGGCCACGGACTCCACTTCAAAGCCCAGTCGACGGGCCGACCAATCGATCCAACGGTCCAGTTCAACCGCATCGGTCACGTCCAATTCAGACGGTAAAACCAACACCTCTTGGGCTTCCCCAGCCCTCGGCGCGCCGAGGAGTAAGCCTGCTTGGCTGGCCAGGACTTCCATTGCCTCTGCGGCACGTGCAACGGGCCAAACCCATTGAGCGCAGTCTTTGGCTTCACTCATGCGTCAGCCCGCCCGACCCGTACACGTCGCCAATGGTCGCCCTGCCACATGCGCTCACGCACGGTGGTTTCGGCGTCCAGCAACTCGCGGTAACGCGACGAACTGGCGGCCAGCACAGCGGGAGCGCCGTCCTCCACAATGCGCCCACCTTCGATCACCAACACGCGCTGAAACGACAGGGTTTCGGCCACGTCGTGGGTCACGCACAGCACGGTCGCATCTTTCCACCACAGCAACGACTGTTGAAGCAGTTCATGCCGCTGCGTTCGGTCGAGGCCGCGGAACGGTTCATCCAGCAACGCCATGCGCACCGGGCTTTGCATCAATGCACGGGCCAGGCGCACACGTTGTCCCTCACCACCCGACAACAAGCCTCCGCCCTCGCCTAGATACGTTTGCAGCCCTTGGGGCAATCGCTGGAGCACCCGCCGCAACTGTGCCTGAGCCAACACCTCACCCATGCTGGTGTGGGAAGCGCCTTCACTGGCGTAATTGACGTTGTCTTGGAATGAGGCATTCCAGATTTGAATGGCCGGATCCACCCAAGCGCATGCCTGTCTGAAATCGGCCAAGTCCTGGGCGCTCGGCGACGTGCCGTCTAGCAGCATGCGCCCCTCCGCCAGGCGATGCCAACCCAAGAGCAAACCCAACAAGGTGGATTTGCCGGCCCCAGAACTGCCGACGATGGCCACATGCTCCCCAGAGGCGATGTTCAGGTTCAAGTCTTCCAACACCGTGTGGCCAGCCGCAACGATCTTGCCTGACGTGATCTCGACAGCCGCGGCAGGTCGAGGCCCCGGGGGATGACGCGCCACAGGCACATCGTCTACAAGAGCCTCTGACGCTGCACTCAAAGGCTCCAGCAAACGCAAAAGCACATTGCGCTGCGCCGGGTATTGCTGGGCGAGCCCAATGAGTGACTGCCCAAGCGCAGGCAATTTAACAGCCCAATAGACCAACAACAGATCAGCCCCATTGGCCTGGCCCACGCGAGAAAAATGGTCCCCCAGCAGGTACGCCACCAGGCTCAAACAAAGCGTGGACTGCACGGCTTGCGCGCCGAGCGACATCCCAATCAGCCCACGCCGAGAACGTGTCCATTCCACCAACAAACCTTCGTGTTGGCGACGAACGACCCGCTCTGCCCCGTGGGTGCGAACAGGGACCAAGCCCAACAAAGCATCGAGGTTGAACACATGCAGCGCCCCGGCGTGGTTGCGAACACGCAGGTCACGCTCGTTCAACAGCGGCTGCAACAAGGCGGGCACCAGGAGCGCCACACCAGCAATCGTGGCTGCAAGTCCCACGCTTGACAGGTCAATCAACGCAATGCCCAACAAAGTGAACACCAAATCGCACACGACTTGAATGAACTGCAAACCAAAGCCTGGGACCATGCGTGCCATGTGGATGCTGTGGCTGCGATCGGCCATGTCAGACACCGGGCGGCTCTGAAAATAGCGGTCACTCAGCTGGGGCAATTTGTCGAGCAACGCTGTGCGCAAGCGCACATCCAAATGGCGACCATAACGCATGGCTTCGGTAAGCACAGGCACTTCGATGGCCATCAGCAGGGCCACAAACACCATCAGCGCCACCATGGCCATGGTCCGCTGTGACGGCAGATTCAACGCCAATGCAACATCAAACAAGCCACGGAACAGCATCACCTCCACCATGACCACAGCCGCAGCGATGCCCATCACACCGCACAATACCCAGGGCCCCAGCAGCCCGTCCTGGCGGAGCAAACCCGCCAGCGTGGCGAGCGGGTTCATCGGCTTTTCTTGCAACGCGGCCAGCAACTCTGGCGACGGTTTCACCGCTTCTCCTGCCGCATCGGACGCCTCTGAGGGCACCGCACACTGGTCTCGACGCCCACCCACGCGAATCAGCACTGCACCTTTGAGTGTCAACAGCAACTCACCATCATCGTCCGTGGCATCGGGCTCTACCGACCAATACTTTGGCGGAAGGGAATGGAATATGTCACCCGTGCTGGCGTGGGTCTGCGTGAACAGCGTGTAGACCATGCGCCAAGCCTGAGGGCCGGCACGCAAGCCACCCGAGGCAACAACAGAGCGCACGAACCGCACGCTGGCCTCTAACGCGGCGGGGCCAAACCACAACGGGTCCGCCCAGGCACAGTCCAGCAAGGCACCGGCCTCTGAAGCCGTGGCACCCAGTTCACCCATCTGTTGCAACAAAGGGCCTGAAAAATCAGCCGTCGAGGCCCATTCACGCCAACCAGCGGCAGGCACCACCGTGGCATGACGAAACACCTCTTGTGCAAAGTGCTTCGAGCGCACCCAACGCCGCCCCACCGCAGGGTCCATAACCTGAACCCAATCGCCGTGCCGTCGCCAGGCCACGACAAAGTGGGTCGATCCATCTTTGTGTTTGACCACCACGATGGCTGGCAAGACCTGAGACCGAGGTAACAACAGGTGATCCACAGGCACCATGACCTGCTCGGCCACCAGGCCGAGCTGATTGGCAACCACCTCCAACATGTCTATCGAGGTACCGTCCACGTCGGTCTGACAGGCTTCCCGCAATCGCCCGTAGCTGACGGAAACACCAAAGCCCTCCAGCAAGGCCTTCAACGCCGCCGGACCACAGTCCATTGCAGAAGTCTGAACGACCTCGGGCACAAGCCAGCGTGCGCCTGAACGAGCCTTCACATGGGCGCTCACGGCGTGGCGGACCTTGTGGATGGGCCAGACAACAACCCTTGTGCCGACACCTGCCCCATGGCCCGCAACACCAACATCGCGGGGGAAACCTGCTCAATGGCCATTTCAACCGCCCCTGGCAAGCCGTGCTGCATCAAAAACTGAACACTGGCCGTCGGCAGGGGCGTCAATTCGACACGAACCAGGTTGTCACGGATTTCTGACGAGACCGCATTGACCGCCACCTCTACTGAGCCAAATTCGGTCCAGGGAAAACCGTCCAGGCGCAAACGCCCGCGCTGCCCCGGGTGCAGCCGACCCAATACCGCAGCGGGTGCAAAGTCCGCCACCACCACCATGCCACCTCTGGGTACCACCGTCGCGACTTGCTGCCCCGCCGTCACGTAAGCACCGACACGCAGGGGGGCCGCCTCACCGATGACCCCGTCAACCGGGGCACGCACCACAAACTGATCCACCTCTTGCTTCAAACGGCTGATCGTGGCCTGTGTGGTGAGTTGCTCTGACGCCAGCGAGACCACAGAACGGGACAGGTTTTCAAGGTGCGCCTCCTGCTGGCTGCGCCGCGCGAATGCCTCATTTTCAGCACGTGCAACTTCAGCCACCAAGGCCTCACGCGCTGCGACAGCCTTTTGCACGTCTGCGCTGGCGCGCAACGCGTCCACAGGCGGCACACCACCGACTTTGCTTTCTTCGCGAAGTCGCCGTTCGTTGTCCTTGGCAAAGTCGATGCCTGCTGTCGCCTCGCGAACCCGCGAACGTGCCGCGTTGATGGCAGCGTCAGCCGCAGCACTTTGCTGCGTCAAAGCCTGGCTCAACGAAGCGATTTCTCGGTTCAACGACGTGATTTTGGGGCCGTAGCCCGCGAGTTTGGACGCTTCTTCGTCCAGCCGAAGCTTCTCACGAGAGGCGTCGAGCTGGATCAACACGTCGCCAGCACGGACCTCTTGGCCAATCACCATGCGGTGCACTGCCAGTTTGCCCGCCACAGCAGCGGTGACCGGGTGAGCAGACTGTTTGACCTCCAGCCGGGCAGCGCGAGAAACTTGGTAGGTGGTCACGCGGCCAAAGACAAACCAGGCCATCCAAGCGGCCAAACAAACCAAGGCGACGGCCCAAACCAGCATTGCCAGCGCAGACGTCTCGCCCGCCAAAGCACGGGTTGTCCGGTGAAAAGAATTGGCCACAGATCGCGCCTCAGATCAAGCGAGTCAGGAAGATCGCCCGTGGCGGTTGGCCAGCAATGCGGCCTCTACGCGGCTGCGTACCTGGAGCTTTTGCAAAATATTGGTGACGTAGTGCTTGATGGTTTTTTCAGACAGGAAAATCTTTTCACCGATCTCTCGGTTGGTCAAGCCATTGCCGATCAACTCCAAAATCTCACGCTCACGGTCTGTCAATTCCTGCAAAGGATCAGGCGCTTTGCCTTTGGTCAACGATACCAACATCTCCGCGGCGATGGAGGGCGACACGTACACATCCCCAGCACGGGCAGAGCGCACGACATCGGCCAACTCTTTGGCCGACACGCCTTTGAGCACGTAGCCACGGGCACCCGCTTTGAGGGCGGCCAACAGCTTGTCTTTGTCGTCAGACGCCGTCAACATGACGATGGCGGTGGCCGGACAGGCAAGGGCAATTTTTTCGGCAGTCACAATGCCACCCCAACCTGGCATGCTGACATCCAGCAACACCACATCGGGCATGAGTTTCAGAGCCAATGGCAAAGCCTCTTCGCCTGAAGACGTTTCAGCCACCACATTGAAGTCAGGCACCGATGCCAAGGAGCTGACCACCCCTTGGCGAAACAGGGGGTGATCGTCCACCACCAGGATGTCAATGGAAGAAAAATTCATGTCATTTGCTCTCAGTCATCAAAGGCAGCGATACGCGAATTTGGGTACCCATGCCAGGGCCTGTGACCAAGTCAAACACCCCCCCCAGTACCTCGACCCGTTGCCGCATGCCCCTCAAACCCAAACGCCCTTTGCGCGCGGCCACATCCACGTCAAAACCTGGCCCGGTGTCGCTCACCTCCACATGCAGCAGCTCAGGGGTATGGCGTATGAGCACCCGGCAGTCCACGCCTTGGGCATGCCGAACCGTGTTGGCCAAAGACTCCTGTAGCAGTCGGTACAAAGCCACTTTGGTACGGAAAGAGACCTCAACAGGCTCCCCTGTGATATCGAGGTTCACACAACTGCCTGTCTTGACGTGAAGGTCACGGACCACCCGGTGAGCGATGTCACTCACGCTCAACAAGGCAATGTCAGGCAATTCAATGTCAGCAGACAGGCTGCGCAGGTCTTTCACGGCAGATTCAATGGCCGCCTTGGTTTGGTGCAGCCACGGAGTCCACTCCGTGGACCCCGCTACCGGCGCAGACGCCACATGGTCGGTCATGTTCTTGATCTGCATCAGCGCAAAGCCAAGGTCTTGCCCTGGCCCGTCATGGATGTCTGCTGAAACCCGTTGCAAAAAATTTTCATTCAGTGCCGTGGCACGGTCAGCGGCACTGATCACGCGCTCTTGTAACTTCAGATTTTCTGTGTTCAAGACGGTCAGTTCTTCGACCTGATCGCTGAGCTCGCTTTGTTGTGCATCAATGGTTTTGCTGCCTCGTTGCACCAGCAAAAACAAGCACAAATACATGCCCAACATGATGGAAACGACGCGCCCCCAACTGCTGCGTTGGGCCTTGCCAACCAACAAATCCAGCTCGTCAGTACGCTCGTAAAACTCCGCCGCGGCAATCACGTCACCTGTCCGGTCTTCGTGGATGGGCGTGTACGTTTCAATCACACGCGGAAACGGCTGACCGTGTTCGGCCTGTTCCGCGCCTTCACGCACCGTTACTTCTGAAAAAATATGCCCCTTCAGTGCAACATCCAAGCCCTTGTCAATCGGGAAGGTCTTTCCGACCAATGAGGCATCCGTGCTGAAAAGAATTCGCCCGCTCTTGTCCCACACCTTCAAAGAAATGACTTTCTGGCCTAACGTCGTTTCCTTGAGATCCGAGTTCAGTGCCGCAATGTCCTCGGCGGTCAAATCAGAACGGGTAGCCAACGACTGCAGGTGAGGCCCCACAAAAGCATCGACAAACAAAGCGGTCGCACTGCCCACGCGATGCACCGCACTGTCTTCGACCTGACGACCAATCCACCACCCAATCACCAGTGACCCCGCCAGCAATACGGGAAAACTCACCATCAGGAACTGCGTGGACAGTGAAAG
>CAZHDP010000067.1:0-6999 GCA_964531605.1 uncultured Burkholderiaceae bacterium
CTGGAGCGCGAGTGGCGTGGTTTTGTGCCACCCCCGATGGCCCTGTCTTGAATGTCTTTTCTTCCCCTGTGTCAGGACCGCCTGTGCCGCGTTAAAGTTCGACCATGAATGCCACCACTTTCCCTCCAAACGAAGCTTTGTGCCAGTGGGATGCCACTGCGTTGTCACGTGCCATCCATGCGCGCAGTGTGTCGTGCCGTGAGGTCATGCAGGCCTATCTGGCGCGAATTCACCGGCTGAATCCCACGTTCAACGCCATCGTGAACTTGGCCTCGGACGAGGCCTTGCTGGCAGAGGCCGATGCCTGTGATGCGGAGTTGACCGCAGGCCAATCGAGGGGCTGGATGCACGGCATGCCGCAAGCGATCAAAGACACTGGCGCTGCGAAAGGCTTTCCCACCACATTGGGTTGCGTGATGTTGAAGGATGCCGTCGCTGTGCGTGACGGCCTGATGGCCTCGCGCATGCGTGCGGCTGGCTGCATTGTGGTGGGCAAGACCAACATGCCGGAGTTTGGTCTGGGTTCTCACACTTTCAATGACCTGTTTGGCACCACCGTCAATGCATGGGACACCGCTGTCAGCGCTGGCGGCAGCAGCGGCGGGGCTGCCGTGGCACTGGCACAGCACCTGCTGCCCGTGGCCGATGGCTCAGACTTCATGGGCTCGCTGCGCAACCCCGCTGCCTGGAACAACATCTTTGGCATGCGACCCAGCCAGGGGCGTGTGCCCATGTGGCCAGCGGCCGACAGCTGGGTGTCTCAGCTGGGGACCGAGGGGCCAATGGCGCGCTCGGTGCGTGACTTGGCGGCATTGCTCAGCACACAAGCAGGCCGTGACGACCGCGTGCCCTTGTCCATTGCAGAGGGGCCGCAAGACTTTTTGCCCGCAGACAGTGTGACCGACCTGCGCGGTGTGCGCGTCGCTTGGCTGGGTGATTTGGGCGGGCATCTGGCCACCGAAGACGGTCTGTTGGCTTGCAACGAACAGGCGCTGCAGCGCCTGCGTGACGCGGGCGCAGTGGTCACGCCTGTGGCCCACGGGTTTGATGCCCCAGCGGTGTGGCATGCCTGGCTGGCGTGGCGCCGTGCTTTGGTGGGCCCGCGCGTGGCGGCAGTGCTCAAGATGCCGGGGGCGCGCGAAAAGATCAAACCCGAGGCGCTGTGGGAATACGACCAAGCCATGGGCTTGGGCTTCATGGATTTCATGAAAGCGAGCGAAATCCGTTCGATGTTGTACGCACAGTTGTGCGGACTGTTTGAACGCTTTGACGTGTTGGCCATGCCTGTGACGCAGGTTTGGCCTTTTCCTGTGGCACAGCGTTGGCCGCAAACAGTGGGTGGGCGGTCGATGGACACCTATCACCGCTGGATGGAGTCCACGCTGTATGCCACCTTTGCGGGTTTACCGGCCATCAGCGCTCCATCAGGATTCCATGCCAACGGGCGCTGGCCAGCGGGCATTCAGCTGGTGGGTCGACCTTTGGGCGATGCGGCTTTGCTGCGGTTCGCAGCAGGGTATGAGCGGTTGATCCCTGACCTGTTGGCGCGGCGAGCGCCAGAACCTGGCGCCCCTTTAGCGGGCTTCAATGTGCCGTAACGCGGCGTCAAACGTTTCAAACTGAAAGCGGTAACCCTCGGCCAGCAAGCGCGTCGGCACCACGCGCTGGCCTTGGGTGAGCAACGCTGCTTGCTCGCCCAGCAAGGCGTGCAACAGCCACGCAGGCACAGGCAGCGCAAAAGGCAAGGCCCAGCGGTGCGAAACCACTTGCCGCGCTGTGCGTGTGAAGTCCCATTGCGTGATGGGCTGGGGTGCGGTGAAGTTGTAGGCACCAGCCACCGAACCCACCTCGCCAGCGGCCCAACGGTTCACGATGTGGTCTAAACCCCCAAGCACATCGGCCAGGTGGACCCAACTCAGCACCTGTTGGCCGCTGCCCGTCAGCGTGCCCACACCCATGCGAAACGGCCGCAGCATCTGCGGCAGCGCGCCGCCGCCTGGGCCCATGACCACGCCCAAGCGCAGCCGCGCGACTTGCACGCCCAGCGCTGTTGCCTCTTGGGCGGTGTGTTCCCAGGCTTGGCACAAGGTGGACATGTAGATGTTTTGTGGCGGGGCGGATTCTGACAAGGCTTGAAGGTCAGACGGGGCCTGTACGCCGTAATAGCCAATGGCGGAGGCACACAGCATCAAACCTGGCTTGTGGTGTGCTTCTCGCATCCACGCTGTCAACGCCTGTGTGACGCCGCCGCGGGTGGCCTGGAGTACGGTCTTTCGACCCTCAGTCCACCGAGGACCCAGGATGGGAGCGCCGGACAGGTTCACCACCACATCAAAGGGCTGCGTGGGGTCCAGTTGGTTCAAACAAGTGACCAGCGTCACACGGTTCCCAAACAGGTCCTTCACCTTGGGTGGATTGCGTGCCAACAGGGTCAGGTGATGGCCTTGTGCCATCCAATGCTGACACACCGCGGTGCCCACAAAGCCAGTGCCCCCAGCGATCAGAAACCGCAATGGGCGCCGGGCCCTGGCTGGCGTGTCAGTATTCGAGGATGTTTCATAGGTGTTCATTGGCGGCTTTGGGGTGGACACTGCAGTGTAGACCGACCATGAAAAAAGCCGACCCTGAGATCGGCTTGTGCAGACCGCGGCATGCACCGCGAAGGTCTTTTATTTTTTTGCGGCGCTGGCAGCAGGTGTGGCAGGCGTAGCAGGTACAGCTGGGGCTTTGGGGTAACTGGCACCGTTGACCGTGAGGCCTGCCTCAGACAGTTTGATGGCGCGTTTTTCTTTGATGCCTGGAATGCGCTCTTCGAGGTCATTCCAATCTTTGAACTCCCCCTTTTTGCGGGCTTTGATGATTTTTTCTGCGGTGCCAGGACCAATGCCTTTCACGCTGTCAAGTTCGGCAGGGGTGGCCTTGTTGACGTCGACCGCCGCAAACGCCAAGGCGGTGGCCATCATGGCCACGAAGGCCAACACTTTTTTGAACATCACATACTCCTGCAAAGATTTTGGATAACCCGAATGGGTGCGTCTTCAACGGACAGGCAGCGCTGCGCGTTGACCTGATGTTGAAATAAGCGCTTGGTGAATATTGCCGCGCCGCCGTGCGCCCACGCGGTCAAAGTGTTCTGCTGCGAGCCAACGGGGGGTTTTGGGCAAAGTAACGCTGGATGCCACGCATCAGGGCATCGGCCAACTGGGTTTGGTAGTCGTCACTGCGCAACCGTTGCTCTTCCTCCGGATTGCTGATGAAGGCCGTCTCAACCAGCACACTCGGGATGTCGGGCGCTTTGAGCACGGCGAACGAGGCTTGCTCCACACGGGGTTTGTGCAGGTTGCCCACGGTGCCAATTTCACCGAGCATCACCGAGCCGAGTTTCAAGCTGTCATTGATCTGAGCGGTGGTGCTCATGTCCAGCAAGGCCTTTTGGACCAGGACATCAGCGGCTTTGACATTCACACCGCCCACCAGATCGGCTTCGTTTTCTTTGTTGGCCAGCCAGCGGGCGGCACTGCTGGACGCGCCCCCTTGGCTCAGCGCGAACACGCTGGCCCCACGTGCCTGTGGGGTGAAGAATGCGTCGGCGTGGATGCTGACGAACAGGTCTGCTTGCACGCGGCGTGCTTTTTGCACCCGCACGTGCAAAGGCACGAAGAAATCAGCATCCCGGGTCAAAAAGGCCCGCATCACTGCCCGCCCACCGCGCAGTTGGATGTCTTGGTTGTTGATGCGGTCACGCAAGCGCAATGCGATTTGCAAAACCACGTCTTTTTCGCGTGTGCCGGCAGGTCCCACGGCACCAGGGTCTTCACCACCATGACCGGGGTCAAGTGCGATGATGATGAGGCGGTCCGTGCGACCCGCGGTGGCAGGCGGCGTTGCGGGTTGGCTTGCTGTGTCTTTAGGTGGGTTTGGGCTTTCCCTGCTTGGTTTGTTGGCTATCGAAGCAGGCGCATTTGCGTTTGATTTTTGGGCCAACCAGTCGCCCAATGGGTCGCTGCCAGACGCGCCTTTGGCGTCTTTCAGCCGTTCTGTGATCAAAGCCTCCAGCGGGTCGGCTTCTTCGGCGGGGTACAGGTCGAACACCAAACGGTGCCCGTAGGCAGCAGCGGGGGGCAGCGAGAACACCTGGGGCAACGCCGGCTGCTTCAAGTCCATCACCAGTCGCACCACGCCAGGCGCGTTTTGCCCGATGCGGATGCCCGCAACAAACGGGTCATCGGCTTTGACTTTGGCAATCAGTTCACGCAGCGCAGGGACGAGGTCCAGGCCTTCAATGTCCACAGCCAGTCGCGGTGGGTCGGGCACAAACTGGGAACGTGTTTTGAGTGCCGTGTCCGACTCAATGGTCAGCCGTGTGTAGTCTTTGGCGGGCCACACGCGCACGGCCACGATGCTTGCCCCACGGGCAATCTCGCCTGCGCCCAGCAGCAGGACCAGCGTGCCGCGGCGCAGCCAATCCCGGCGGCTCAACAGCACATGAGCGGGGACCACATCGCTCATGAGATCAAGGCTACGCCAAGTGGTGTTTGGGCATGCAGTTGCACGTGGCGGGTGCCGTCCTCTTGTGTTTCAAGGCGTATCACCAGGTCTGCCAGAGGCAAGGCTGCCCGTGCATGGGCGGCCCACTCCACAAGTTTGAGCCCAGGTGCGGTAAAGATGTCGCGAAAGCCTGCGTCTTCCCATTCGCGTGGATCGGTGAAGCGGTAAAAATCGAAATGCCAAATGTTCAGTGGGCCGTGGTCTGCGGTTGCTGTGGATGCCAGCTCATAGGGCTCTACCACCGCATACGTGGGGCTTTTGATGCGGCCCTGAACGCCCAGGGCACGGAGCAGGTGGCGAACCAGTGTGGTTTTGCCGGCGCCAAGATCGCCCTCCAATTCGATGAATGCCGAGCGCACGGCGGCCTTGCTTGCCAAAGATTGGGCAAAGGCTTCTGTGGCCGCTTCATCAGACCAGGTCAAATGTGTCATCGGGAGGTTTCTACAATCGTTCAAAAGCCATGCAAAGTCCATCTCTAGACCCTGCAAACTGGATTGCGTTCATTCAATCGCAAGCCCGTCAGTTGGGATTCTCCCAAATTGGCGTGGCAGGCGTTGACCTGTCCACGGCTGAGCCCGGTTTGCAGGCCTGGTTGTCGGCGGGCTTTCATGGGGAGATGGGCTACATGGCTGCGCATGGCCTCAAGCGGGCCAGGCCTGCCGAACTGGTGCCAGGGACGGTGAGTGTCATCACCGCTCGCATGGACTACCTGCCTGTTGGCACGGTGGACGGCTGGCCGCAGCAGGAGTTGAGCCGCCTGATGCGCCCGGCTGAAGGCATCGTCTCGCTTTACGCCAGAGGTCGCGATTACCACAAGGTGCTGCGCAATCGCCTGCAAAAGCTGGCCGATGCCCTTGCCGGGCGTTTGGGGCCGATGGGGCACCGGGTGTTCACCGATTCAGCGCCGGTGCTGGAGGTCGAATTGTCTGCGCGCAGTGGCCAAGGCTGGCGCGGCAAACACACACTGATGCTGAACCGCGAAGCGGGTTGACATTTTTTTTAGGTGAAATTTTTGTCGATGTGGCACTGCCCCACACGGGTTCAAAAGACCTGCCGTTGCCGGGTGCCGATGGCGGGTGTGGCAGCTGCCAGGCGTGTGTGGACGTGTGTCCCACCCAAGCCATCGTCGGGCCTTACCGTGTGGATGCCAGGCGGTGCATCTCTTACCTGACCATCGAGCATGCGGGGCCCATTCCTGTCGAGTTGCGGCCCTTGATGGGCAACCGCATCTACGGGTGTGATGATTGTCAGCTTGTTTGCCCATGGAACAAGTTTGCCAAGCGCAGTGCGTTGCCTGACTTTGACGAGCGGGCGGGCTTGAGTGGGCAGGATTTGGTGCACCTGTGGTCGTGGACCGAAGAGGCGTTTTTGCGTTACACCGAAGGCAGCCCGATCCGCCGCATAGGCCATGAGCGGTGGCTGCGCAACGTCGCCGTGGCGATGGGCAATGCGTTGTGCTCGGCATCGGTTGAGGCCGACCATGCTCGGTTGCGGGGCGCCTTGACCGCGCGCTTGCACGATGCCAGCGACCTTGTGCGCGAGCACATCGGATGGGCGTTGGCGGCGCAGTCTGCCTAGCTTGTCAGCATGGCCGACCCAGCTTAATTGATCAAGCCCAATGCAAAGGGCAAGCTCAGCATGCCCAGCAGGGTCGACATGGTGACCAAGCCCGCAGCCAAACCACCGTCATAGCCCATCTTGGCGGCCAGCACGTAGCAGCTTGCGGCTGTTGGCACAGCACTGAACGCCATCACCACCAGGGTCTGCTGTGGCGGCAATGCAAACCATCGACACAAGCCCAGTGCCAGCAATGGTGTCAAAAAGTGGCGTATGGTCAGCAAGGACACCCCCAACACTTTTTCGTGCGCCAGTCGGCCAAGCTGCATGCCTGCCCCCGCTGCCATCAAGCCCAGGGGAAGGGACGCGCCGCCAATTCGGCTCACCGTGGTTTCCATCCAGGTGGGAATGTGCAAGCCCAAGGCATTGGCCATCAAGCCAGACACCGTGGCGATGATCAACGGGTTACGAACCACAGCTCCCATGAATCCACCTTGCTTGTGCCGTGCCATGGGCCAGACGGCGCCGATGTTGAAGAGCGGCACGCAGACACCGATCAGCACGGCAATCATCAACAAGCCTTGAGGCCCAGCGAGTCGATCGGCCATGGCGATGGCGATGTAGGAGTTGAAACGAAAGCCGATCTGGGCACACGCAGCGTGCTCGCGCGGGTTGATGTGAGACCGAATCCAGGGCAAATAGGGCAGGCTGTAAGCCATGGCGATGCCCCCCACGCCCGTCAAAAAGCCTGCAGCGATGAGGCTCGACGCTGCCCCCAAGTCAATCGGACTCTTCACGATCGAGTGGAACAGCAATACCGGGAACAAAAAGTAATACACCAGGCTTTCCACTTGCACCCACACCGTTCGGTTCAGGTGTGTGTGGCGGCACACG
>CAZHDP010000067.1:7009-9294 GCA_964531605.1 uncultured Burkholderiaceae bacterium
GGAAGCCGCAGAGGATCAGCGAGAAATCGGGGAAGAGCAGTTGCGGATAATTCACACGGTGTAGCATACGATGTTGAGTCAGGCTTTGGTCACAGTTGTTCCATTGCCTCCCCTTTTTTCAGGAGTCCTCGATGCGTCGAAATCTCATTCTCAGCGCTTGCGCTTTGCCCTTGTTGATGTCTGCTGGCATGGTGCAAGCACAGGCCTACCCCACCAAAACCATCAAACTGGTGGTGCCCTTTGCGCCAGGCGGTACGACGGACATCATCGCGCGCACCATTGCCGACCCTCTGGGCCGCGCCTTGGGTCAAGTGGTGGTGATTGAGAACAAGGCGGGTGGCGGGGGCGTGATCGGCGCCAATGAGACCGCGAAGTCGCCATCAGATGGCTATTCCCTGGGCATGGCCACCGTGTCGACCGTGGCAGCCAACCCTGCGATCAATCCGAAAATACCCTACAACCCACTGACGGACTTCACGCCCATCATCAATGTTGCTGCAACACCCAATGTGATCGCGGTGAACTCCAGCTTCCCGGCGAGGGATTACAAAGGCTTTTTGGCTGAAATCAAAAAGAACCCTGGCAAATACTCGTATTCGTCATCGGGCACGGGTGGCATCGGGCACTTGCAGATGGAGCTGTACAAAAATTTGAGTGGCACCTTTGTGACCCACATTCCTTACCGTGGGGCAGGTCCTGCGCTCAACGACACTGTGTCTGGCCAAGTGCCAATGACCTTTGACAACCTGCCATCGAGCATGCCTTTCATCAAGGACAACCGTTTGGTGCCTATCGTGATTGCCGCGCCGCAGCGTTTGGCGCAGTTGCCCAATGTCCCGACGTTCAAGGAAGTCGGTCTTGAGCCTGTGAACCGCATGGCGTTCTATGGCATTTACGGACCCAAAGGCTTGTCTAAAGAAGTGGTCGACAAAATCAATGCGGGCGTTCGCAAGGCGTTGGAAGACCCTGCTGTTCGCAAGCGCATCGAGGACACTGGTTCGCTGATTGTGGCCAACACCCCAGAGCAATTCACCGCCCAGATCGCGGCTGAATTTGCCGTCTACAAAAAAGTGGTGGACCAGCAGAAGCTGCGCTTGGATTGACCACCGCTCCCGCTGCAGTTGCGGTCGATGAGGCGTCTGCCGCCATGGTGGATGCGTTCGTTGACGGCCTGTGGCTGGAAGAGGGCTTGTCCCGCAACACGCTGGAGGCTTACCGCAGTGACCTGATGCAGTACGTGCGTTGGCTCGCGCAGCGGCAGCGGGTGCTCAACTCAAGCACCCAGGCAGACCTGGACGGGTATTTCGCTGACAAACACCCCAGCAGCAAGGCCACCACTGCCAACCGGCGGTTGACGGTGTTCAAACGCTACTTTCGATGGGCGCTGCGAGAGCAGCACATGCAGGCCGACCCAACGCTCAGGTTGCAGTCTGCCAAACAGGCCTTGCGTGTACCCAAAACATTGACCGAGTCACAGGTAGAGGCCTTGCTGAACGCCCCCGACACAGACACGCCTCTGGGCCTGCGAGACCGCACCATGCTGGAGTTGATGTATGCCAGTGGCCTGCGGGTAAGTGAGCTGGTCACCTTGCGTGCCACACACGTCACCATGAACGACGGCGTGCTCAAAGTGTTTGGCAAAGGGTCTAAAGAGCGCTTGGTGCCTTTTGGTGATGTGGCCCGCCAGTGGCTTGAGCGTTACGTGCAACAGGCCAGGCCGGAGATCTTGTCTGGACAACAAACAGAGGACCTTTTCGTGACCCAACGCGGGGCTGGCATGACCCGTGTGATGTTTTGGATGATCGTCAAAAAGCACGCCTTGGCTGCGGGCATCACCGCGCCGTTGTCACCGCACACCTTGAGGCACGCTTTTGCCACCCATTTGTTGAACCATGGTGCTGATTTAAGGGCAGTTCAAATGCTGCTCGGGCATGCTGACATTTCCACCACCACCATATACACCCATGTGGCCCGCGAGCGGTTGAAGTCCATCCATCAACACCACCACCCCAGAGGTTGAGGTTCGTTCCGTGCGTGAGCGTCAATGCCCCATCACGGAGCGCAAGCCGGTGTAAGTGGCTGTCACGCCAGCGCCCACCGTGGCCGCCGTGCCCGCAATGGTGCTGATCTTGGATGACAACGACTCCACGGATTCAATGGCACTGTGGCCGTCACTCATCCATTTGGCCAGCTTGTTGGTGACGCCGGGAGGGCGAATGTCACGCCAGGCTTGTCGCTGCCACAGGGTGTTCAACAAAACGCCCGTGGCGAAACTCAGCGCAATG
>CAZHDP010000067.1:9304-11505 GCA_964531605.1 uncultured Burkholderiaceae bacterium
GGGTGGTGAAGCTCATGCCCAACACCGACACCACGGCACACGCCAATCCCATCACCAGCGCCAATCCCTTGCGCGCGTTGCACATGTTCAAGGACATGGACGCGAACGCGATCCCAAATGGCAGCGGCAAGAGGAGCGAGAACACCCTCAAGTACACCGGCTTCAAGTCATAGAGCATCACGATCAGGCCATGTGCCGCCATCAACAGCACCGCTGGCAACACCACGAACCGCAGCAGATCGAGTAGCAGCATGGTGGGCGTTTGCTTGGTGGGTTGACGCGAGCGCGCTCGTTTAGCGACACCACGGGTGTTCCCTGTGTTGGCATCTGCTTCAGCTTGGGTGTCTGTCAAGGCAGCCGATTGGGCGGCGTTTTCCAGGGCTGCTACACGGTCTTGCAGCGCTTCCAACTTGGCAATTTTTTCCAGCAGAGGGCGAAAAAGGTACAGGTCACGCTGGCAATGCGGGCACACCATGGCCGCACCGTTGATGTCAGAGATGCAATAAGGACACTGCACGGTCATGGGGCGCTCAACGTGTGATCTTCAAGGTGAATTGGGCCGTGTTTTGACGACCCTCCGAGTCTTTCAGCATGATCTTGAACGCGTGGTCGCCCACCGGCAACTCCACACCTTGCAGGTCGATGCCACTTTCTGTCAGCCCGGCCTTGAGGCGTGGCAGCAAATCCACAGCTGGTGTTTTCAGGTACACCATGCTGAAACTGGCGAGGTTGATGTTGGCGCCGCCGTGGGCTTCGAAGGCAATCTTCAAAGCCAAGGGGCTGGTCAAATTCGAAGCGTTGGGTGACGGTGCAATCAGCCGGATACTTGGCCCTCGGGACACAGACTTTGTGGTGATCTCACCATCCACTGCCGCAGGCGCAGCGGCCATTTGGGCTTCAGCCTCTGTGACCAAGGGCCAAGCATAGGCTGTGTGCATTTGCACGAGCATCACCCACCCCAGGGCTGCTTGAAGTGAACGCCAAAGCATGGTTCTTTTCACCCGTTCAGATGCCGCTGCTGCCCAGCAGCGTTTCAGTCCACACCAAGGCTTCGAGGTGTGCAATGTTGACCTGGTGGCTGGACAGTGCCAGGGCCTCTGCAGCTTGCGCAACATCGTCGTCCGAGCCGGTTTCACACACCTCAGCCAAACGCAAAAATGGCGCCAACGGCCCACTGCGGCGCAGCAGGGCATCGATCACCGCATCTGGCAGCGACAGCGAACCCAGTGCCTGGGCCATCGGCATGCCCAGCATGGTGTCGAGCAACGAGAAGACGCCCACCACAAAGGCGTTGTCGGCATCTTCTTTGGAGAGCAGGTCACCGACCAGGTTTTCCATCAGCCTGCCTCGCAGCACCGCCAAGTTGCCCACAGCGGGCGGCGTGCCACCCACTTTGGCCGCCGACAGCAACATCGTGGCCCAGCGGAACAGCTTTTTCAAGCCCAGGATCATCACCGCATGGCGAAACGAAGTGATTTCCGAATTGAGACCAAAACCCGAAGAATTGATGAAGCGCAGCAAGTTGAACGACAAGGTCGGGTCTCGCTTGAGCAGGGCCTCGATGTCTTCCACATCGGCTTGCGCGCGCACGAGGTTGATGAGTTCCAGGATCGTGGCTTGCGATGGCGAAATCAGTTTGGCTTTGACCTCCACAGGGCGAGAGAACCAATAGCCCTGAAAGTGCTTGATGCCCAGTTGAGCCAGCATGGTTTGCTGGGCTTCGGTCTCCACTTTGTCTGCGATCAGCGTGGCTTGGGTGTGCTTTTGTGCGTACCGCACAAAAGGCTCAATCACTTCCGGCTTGAGCTGTGTCGTGTCCAGCTTGACGAAAGCGGCCAAAGGCAGCCAGCTTTCATAGGGTTTGGTCAGTGCAGAGTGGTCTAGCGCAATTCTGAAACCCCGCTGAACCAAGGCCTGCATCTTGAGCCTGACCGCCTCGATGGTCTCGGGGTCATGGCCGGCAATGGGGGGAATTTCGAGCACAACCTGTTCAGGCAGCACCAATTCCAGGTGTTGGCCAGACAGGCTGTCGTGCGTGCAGTTGATGAACAGCGTCTTTTTGCCGAACAGGGCATCTGCCCCCACATTGGAGAGGATGCGGAACAACACCGTGGCATCGCTGTCCGCATCATGCTTGTTGGCCGCCGTAGACCGGTTGAACAGCTCATACCCAAACACTTTGCCGGTGCTGTCCAAAATGG
>CAZHDP010000068.1:0-11448 GCA_964531605.1 uncultured Burkholderiaceae bacterium
TGACCCGGCTGTGGTTGGCCAGCCGACAAATGCGCCACGTTGCCATGCACCGCAACACCGTGCCACCGCTGTTTGCCGACACCATCAGCTTGGCTGCCCATCAAAAAGCAGCGGATTACACACTGGCCAAAGGCCGCACAGGCCTGCTGGAAATGGCTTGGGGTGCCGTGGTCTTGCTGGCGTGGACGTTGCTGGGTGGCCTGCACGTTTTGAACCAAGCGATATTGGGCCTGGGATGGCCTGATTTGGGCCGACAAGTGGCCCTGTTGGTGAGCTTCACGTTGATCGGTGCGCTGATCGACTTGCCCCTCACGCTCTACCAAACCTTTGTCATCGAAGAACGCTTCGGCTTCAACAAAACCACCTTCAAACTGTGGCTGCAGGACGCGGTCAAGGGTGCTGTGGTGGGCGCGGTGATTGGCCTGCCTTTGGCGACGCTGATCCTGTGGATGATGGGGGCGGCAGGCCCTCAATGGTGGCTGTGGACTTGGGGTGTCTGGATGGGGTTCAACCTGTTGCTGTTGATGATTTATCCCACGTTCATTGCACCTTTGTTCAACAAGTTCAAGCCGTTGGAAGACGAGACCCTCAAAGCCCGCGTGACCGCCTTGATGGAGCGCTGCGGCTTCTCTGCAAAAGGGCTGTTTGTGATGGACGGCAGCAAGCGCAGCGCCCATGCAAACGCGTATTTCACCGGTTTTGGCGCGGCCAAACGGGTCGTGTTTTATGACACGTTGCTGGCCAAACTCAGCCCCGCAGAAGTGGACGCCGTGTTGGCGCACGAGCTGGGACACTTCAAGCACAAACACATCGTGCAACGCATCGTGATGATGTTTGCGGTCAGTCTGTTGGGCTTTGCGTTGCTGGGCTGGCTGTCACAGCAAACCTGGTTCTACACCGGACTGGGCGTGCGCCCGACCATGGTGGGGGCCAACGACGCCCTGGCCTTGATCCTGTTCATGATGGTGGTGCCCGTGTTCAGCTTTTTTGTGACCCCCTTGTCTGCACAGTTGTCGCGCCAACATGAGTTTCAGGCGGATGCTTATGCAGCCAGCCAAACCAGTGGTGCCGACTTGGCATCCGCCCTGCTGAAACTGTACGAAGACAATGCCGCCACGCTGACGCCTGACCCCTTGTTTGTGAAGTTTTACTACTCACACCCTCCGGCATCAGAGCGCCTGCCACGGGTACTGCCACCGGCCACCCATGCCACTGTTGGAGCCCCCGCATGAGTTCAAACACTTCGCCCACCAGCATGCTGACCAAAGTAGATTGGTCTGCGCGCCCTCGAACGGCCATGGGCGCGGCGGCAGTCGTCGGCGCCTTGGCCAAGTTGGACGGATGGCAACTGACCGGCGATGGCGCTGACGTGGCCATCGAAAAGACATTCCGTTTTGCGAATTACCATGAGACGATTTCGTTTGTGAATGCCGTTGCGTTCATTGCAAACGCCCAAGACCACCACCCCGACCTCAGCGTGCACTACAACCGCTGTGTGGTGAGGTTCAATACGCACGATGTCGGGGGGCTGTCTGTCACCGATTTTGAGTGTGCAAGCAAAGTGGACGCCCTGCTCGCATGAGCAAAGCGTCTCCTCAAGCCGGTGCCCGCCAAGGTGGATTGGTGGTGGCGACCTACGGCCGCCATTGCTTGGTTGAAACCTCCGCCGGAGAGCGGTTGATCTGTCACCCTCGTGGCAAAAAAAGCCAGGTGGTGGTTGGCGATCTCGTGCAGTGGCAACCGCCGTTGGCAGGGCAAGGGGATGAGGGCATCGTGGAGAAAGTGGATACCCGGCGCAACCTGTTTTACCGACAGGATGAACTGCGGACCAAATCGTTTGCCGCCAACCTGGACCGCGTTCTGATTTTGGTGGCAGCCGACCCTGAATTCTCAGAAAGCCAGCTCAGCCGAGCCTTGATTGCAGCAGAGGCCGAGCGCATCCGCCCCCTGATCGTGCTGAACAAGCAAGATTTGGCAGAGCCCTTCGCCCGGGCATGGCAAAAACTATCGCCCTACAGGGCCATGGGGTACGACGTGCTGCCGCTGTGCCTGAACCTGGCCACAGACGCCACGACCAACCCCTTGCTGTCAACCCTGAGCGCGGCATTGCAAGGCAAGACGACCTTGGTGCTTGGGCCTTCTGGCGCGGGCAAAAGCAGCCTGATCAATGCCCTGGTGCCAGGGGCGGCGGCGCAAACAGGTGAAATTTCGAGGGCCCTCAACTCGGGAAAGCACACCACCACCAGCACGACGTGGTATTGGCTTGATGCCCCCCGCGACAGTGGTGAAACACGCACCGCTTTGATCGATTCGCCAGGCTTTCAGGAGTTTGGGTTGAATCACATCGAGCCCATGCAACTTGCAGCGTGCATGCCTGACTTCAAAGTTCACGTGCCCGCTTGTCGCTTCTACAACTGCACGCACCGAAAAGAGCCGGGTTGTGGTGTGGTTTCACAAATCAAAACCAGTGATACCGCAGGTTCTATCAGCGAAGCTCGCTATAGAATTTATAGCGAATTATTTGAAGAATTGAGCCAAGTGCGTTATTGAAACGTCCGGCCAATCAGGCCGGGGCACCTCAACCCAACAGTCGGGCCAAGGTCAACAAGGCCAGCAGCACCATCCACAGCACCACAGCACGCCACACCAGGCCCACCACTTGAGCCAAGTGGCTGATTTCAGGCTCACGACCTGGCGTTGGCTCTGTGGACTGCTCCACAAACGGCGATGACGACAAGGTGGGATCGGTCTCGGTCGCCCCATCGTTTGGCTTCAAAGCCGAGCGCATGGCTTCGCCACCAAGGCGCACGTTCACGGCGCCAGAAGTCGCCGCCAGGATCACACCGTCGTTGTCGTCAGGAAAGCGCTGGGCGTACTGACGCCAGTGGTCAATCGCGTCCTCGAAACTGCCAACGACGGCAAAACCAATGGCAGTGGCACGCGCAGGTAAAAAATCAAACCAGCGCCACATGAGGCGGGCAACGCCCAGCAACGCTGGGCTGATGGGGTGCCCCACCCGTTGCCCCTTGTAAGCCCAGTAGCGCTGCACAAACTCACCCAAGCGGTAAGCAATTGCCCCAGCAGGCCCAAGCCCCAACGCGGACAACACAGAAAAACAGCACAAGACACCAAAAACGTGCCGGTGCGAGGCCAGCACGGAGTATTCAATGACATGCCTCACCAACTCACTTCGCGGCAAATCACTCACGTGCACTTGCTGCCACTGGGCCAGCAGCTCACGCGCACGTGACTCGTCCCCGGTTTCCAAGGCTTCGCGAATGTCTGTGAAGTAATGGCTGAACTGCCGAAAGCCCAGCGTGGCGTAGAGCACCACCGCATTCCACAAGAACGCGGCAATCACGCTGAATTGCCACAATGCCCAATGCACCACCAAGCCCAACAGCGTGGGCACCAGCACGGCAGCAGCCCAGGCTAACCAGCCGTGGTGCGGCTTGCCCGTGTCCAAATTGCGCTCAACCCATCGCACCCAGGCGCGCATGCCTGCGTGCACCCAATTGCCGCGAGACAGCGGCCGTGCCTGCTCCACCAACAAGGCAAAAAGGATGGCGAAAAAACTCATGGGTTGATGATAGCGGCCAAAGCCCAAAACACGGGCTCAAAGCGCCAAATGGCTAGCTTGCCGCGAGGAAACGGTAGAGGTTACGCAACATTCCAGCGGTAGCACCCCAGATAAAGCGCTCCTTGAGCTGCCCGTCGACCTCATCGGCGTAGGGCATCGAGAACCACTCTCGGCTCTGCCCTTCCCACTCCAACAGGTGGCGACGGTGTTGAGCGGGGTTCATCAAGAAGTCCAGCGGCACCTCAAACACATCGGCAACTTCGTGTGGGTTCGGAACCAAGGAAAAGCCTGGCTCAATCAACGCCACCACAGGTGTCACCACAAACGCAGTGCCTGTGGTGTAGACCGGTAAGTGGCCAATGATGCTGGCAAAGCGGGCATCTAAACCGACTTCTTCCTGCGCTTCGCGCAAGGCCGTGGCAGCGGCATCGGCGTCGGTGTCATCGGAGCGCCCACCTGGAAAAGCGATCTGCCCAGAGTGGGTAGACAGGTGTGTGGTCCTTTGCGTCAACAGCACCATGGGGCGCTCGCGCATGACGATGGGCACCAGCACGGCAGCATCGGCACTTTTGCGGTTGCTGAAACGAGGCTCGGCGCGAACCTCGGGTTCCCAGATCGGTGGCGCAGAAAAACGCTGGCGCAAAGCCTGAGGAGAAAGTTGGTCGCCGGCCACGCGAGGCAGGTGCGCATCGATGCCCACCACGGGCACAGTGCGGGGGTCAAAGTTCGGCAGAGATGACAAAGGTGCAGACACGTGACAAGCTTTCAGAGATCACCAAGCCACAGCGAGGGTCATCGGCGCTGTTGAACAAGACCATGAAAAAAGCCGCTTGCAGCGGATGCTGAAGCGGCTTTCACTGGCGTTACCACCAGGCAAAGGTCAAGCAGATCAGGCTGCAGCAACCGCTGCGACTTTAGGCGCGCGGGCAACCAGCTTTTCCTTGATGCGGGCAGACTTGCCACTGCGGTCACGCAGGTAGTACAGCTTGGCACGACGCACATCACCACGGCGTTTGACTTCAATGCTGGCGATCAGCGGGCTGTACGTTTGGAACGTACGCTCAACGCCTTCACCGCTGGAAATCTTGCGAACGGTGAAACCACTGTTCAAGCCACGGTTGCGCTTGGCAATCACAACACCTTCGTAGGCCTGGACACGCTTGCGGGTGCCTTCAACCACGTTCACGCTGACGATCACGGTGTCGCCAGGTGCAAAAGAAGGGATTTGTTTGCCGGATTTTTCGGTCAAGCGGGCGATTTCTTCCTGCTCGAGGGTTTGGATCAAATTCATAGTTACCTCTAAAGATCGTGGTCACGCTACACAAAAGGCCTGCGAGTTTTGCTGAAAGCAAGACCGCTGGCGGCCGACCAGAGGATCGAAAAGCCTTTGATTATAGCATTCAGTGCCGTTTGACTGGCGACTTCGATAAAAACGACTCATCAGCAGCCGTCAAACGCCCTCCGCGCCGAGCGTCTTCCAGCAGCTCAGACCGATGAGTTGCCGTGATTTGCAAGCTGCGGTCACGACGCCACCGTTCGATGTCGCCATGGTGGCCTGACAGCAACGTGGCAGGCACTGGCACGCCGTTCCACACCTCTGGCCGTGTGTAGTGAGGACAATCCAGCAAGCCATCCAAAGCAGGATTGAAGCTGTCAAGCTGGTGGCTGCCTTCGTCATTGAGCACACCGGGCTGCAAACGGGCCACGGCATCCAACAAGGCCATTGCCGCGATCTCACCACCGGAGAGCACAAAATCTCCCAAACTGATCTGCACATCGACATGGGCATCAATGAAGCGCTGGTCTATGCCTTCATAACGCCCACACAACAGCACCGCACCTTGACTGGCCGACCATGTTTCAACGGTGGCGTGATTCAAGGGCTGGCCGATCGGAGAAAAAAGCACCACCGGGACAGCCTGGGCATCGGCGCGGTCTTCACGGATGGCGGTCAAACAATCGGCCAAAGGTTGCGCCATCATCACCATGCCAGGCCCTCCCCCAAAAGGGCGGTCATCCACGCGGCGGTAATTGCCAGACGCGAAGTCACGGGGGTTCCACAAACGGACATCCACCAATTTAGGCTTGGGTGCACCAGCTTTGCCTTTGGCGTTGACCTCACCAGGCGCTGACACAAACGCACGCCGGGTGACGCCGCTGGCCAGGAATGGCGTGAACATGTCCGGAAACAAGGTGATGATGTCAAAGCGCATGCAGGTTTAACCCGGTTTGCCCAACACATTTGGGCATGCAAAAAAAGAGGAAAGCAGAACCCAAGCAGCCCCACGCCGAGGCAAGCGCCTCAGCCAGGCCAGAGCGATCAGTAATCCGGCTGCCAATCGACCGTGATGCACTTGCCTGCCAGGTCAACGCGGTCAACATAAGCCGACACGAAGGGAATCATGCGCTCGACCACACTGTCACCCAAGGCTTGCTCAATGACCAACACGGTCTGAGGCCCAGTGGAGAGCAATTCTTTCACCAACCCCAGATCGAGACCTTCACGGTTCACGACCTTCAGCCCGATCAGGTCAACCCAGTAGTACTCATCGGTACCGGCCGCAGGAAAATGCGAGCGCGACACGAAGATTCGAGCACCTTTGAGCAATTCGGCGGTGTTGCGGTCATCAATGCCTTGAGCATTGGCAACAAGGGTGTCTGCGTGAACTTTGGCTTCTTTGATGGGAAGCTCAACCGCACCGCTGAAGTTTTTCGCACCTCGCTCCGAGGGCAACAAAAACCAGCGCTGCGAAGAAAAAAGCGCTTCCGGAGAAGCGCTGTGGGGCAGGACCTTGAACCAGCCCTTGATGCCCCAAGCATCGGCAATGCGGCCGACCTCGATGGCATCGGCTGGCATCTCAACCGCGGCAAGCGCAAGCAAAGTGCCAGCCATGGGTGCAGACAGCTTAAGCGGCCTTGGCAGCAGAAGCGGCTTGCTTGATCAAACGCTCGACGGTCGGGGAAGCTTGTGCACCCACGCCGCGCCAGTAGGTCAGGCGATCCTGAGCAATGCTAATGCTTTCCTCACCGCCTTTGGCGATGGGGTTGTAAAAACCGATGCGTTCGATGAAACGGCCGTAACGACGGGTACGCTTGTCGGTGACAACGATGTTGAAGAAGGGGCGAGCTTTAGCACCGCCGCGCGCGAGACGAATAACGACCATGATTTATCCTGTGGGTGGAGATTGACTCTCGCAACGTTGAGACACGCGACATGGCCACCCGGCCAGCGACACGCTGCAAAGCCTATGATTCTACCATTCTGTTTTCAATCTATCACCATGCCAGACATTCGCCCCAGTACAGACGCCGATTTACCCGCCATCACCGCCATCTATGCCCACCACGTGTTGCATGGCACGGGCACCTTCGAAATTGATCCGCCCTCGGTGGCTGACATGACGGCGCGTCGTGCAGATGTGTTGTCCAAAGGCCTGCCCTGGCTGGTGGTCACCGAGGGTGAAACCGTGCTGGGCTATGCCTACTGCAACTGGTTCAAACCTCGTCCGGCCTATCGTTTCTCGGCCGAGGACTCGATTTACATGGCGCCTGAGGCGGCCGGCAAAGGCTTGGGCCGCATCTTGTTGTCCGAACTGGCCGCGCAAGCCGAGCGCTGTGGCGTGCGCAAGCTGATTGCGGTGATTGGCGACTCGGCCAATGCAGGCTCTGTGGGCGTGCACCGCTCGGTGGGCTTCGAACCCGTTGGCGTACTTCGGTCCAGTGGCTGGAAATTCGACCGCTGGCTTGATGTGGTGATGATGGACATGAGCCTGGGACAAGGGTCTGACACGCCACCGGTTTGAAGACGACCAGGGCCAACCAGGGCCGATAATTGGCAGCATGAAAAACAAAACCCTTGCTGCGTGGCTCGCCTTCATCGGAGGGCCTTTGGGCTTGCACCGCATGTACCTTTACGGCCTGGGCGATGTGTGGGCTTGGGCACACCCCATTCCCACGGCACTGGGCATTTACGGGGTGCAGCGTGCGCTGGAGTTTGGACAAGACGATGGCTGGAGCTGGGTGCTGACGCCGCTGGCCGGCTTCACGTTTGCGGTCACTGCACTGCATGCCATCGTTTACGGGCTGATGAGCACGGAGAAATGGAACGCCTTGTTCAACCCCCAAAGCGCCCCTGACGCGACCTCAGGCAAAACCAGCTGGGCAACCATCGGTGCCGTGGTCTTGGCGTTGTTGGTTGGAACGACCGTGCTGATGTCGAGCATCGTGTTCAGTTTTCAGCGCTACTTCGAACACCAAATTGAAGAGGCCCGCAAGATTTCACAGTGACCAACGAACAGGCTCACTCCAACCGTATGCCTGCGTCTTTGATGATTTTTGCGTTGGCCTGAGACTCTGCCTGGATGATGGCAGCGAAGCTGGCCGCACTGCCAGACTGCACCACATTGTCCAAGCGGGTCAGCCGATCTTGGAATTCTTTGGCGGCCATCACCTTGGTCAATTCGAGATGGATGCGCTCCACATGGTCTGCAGGCATTTTGCTGGACGCAAACATGCCAAACAACGAGGTCAGGTTGGCCAGTGGGATGCCCAACTCTGCCAAAGTAGGACGATCTGGTGCGGTTGGCAGGCGCGCCGGCCCAGTCACAGCCAACACCCTCAGCTTGCCCTGTGCGATGAAGCCATTCAGGTTGGGGCTGGGGTTGGAGGTGAACAGCTCAAACTGACCGCTGACCGCGTCGGCAATCACCTGACTGCCGCCACCTTTGTAAGGAATGTGAACCACATCCACGCCAGCCTTGCGTTTGATCTGTTCCAACATGATGTGCCCCACCGAGCCTATGCCTGATGTCGCCATCGACAACTTGCCAGGTGTTGCCTTGGACTGGCTGATGACATCTTCAAACCGATGTCCGGTAAATGCGCTGGTCGCCAACACATAGACCGGCGAATACATCAAACTGCCCACGGGGGTGAAGTCTTTTTGAGGGTCAAACGGCACCGGAGCCAGATGGGGCAACAGGCTCAACGGGCTGATAGCAGACAAGGCCAACGTGTGTCCATCTGACGATTTCGCCAACGCGTCCATGCCCAAAATGCCACCCGCCCCCGCCCGGTTCTCGACCACCATGGGCTTGCCCAGTGCGAGGGACATGCGCTCGGCCAGCAGCCTCGCTGCGGCGTCGGTCACACCGCCCGAAGGGTAAGGAACGATCAGCTTCAGTGCCTTGGAAAGCCAAACCGCGTTTGACTGGGCCTGCACATGCCTGGCGAACGGAACCCCAACCACGGCAGCTTGAGCGGCCATGAACAAACAACCTCGGCGCGTGCTCAGCATGGACTGACCCTTCTGGCCTGTGAAATCAGAACAACTGGAGGCTCACCCAGTACGAAATGGCCGCCACAAAAGCACTCGCAGGGATGGTGAAGATCCACGCCCAGACGATGTTGCCAGCAACCCCCCAACGCACGGCACTGGCCCGCTGCGTTGATCCCACACCCACGATGGCACCTGTGATGGTGTGGGTTGTCGACACGGGTACGCCAAGTGCTGTGGCCAAAAACAAGGTCATTGCGCCACCGGTTTCAGCACAAAACCCACCAACAGGCTTGAGTTTGGTGATCTTTTGACCCATGGTTTTCACAATGCGCCAACCGCCAAACATGGTGCCACACGCGATCGCGGCATAGCAGGACACGATGGTCCAGGTGGGAGGTGCTTTGTCATCGGCAGCGGCATAACCCGTTGCAATCAACAACATCCAGATGATGCCGATGGTTTTTTGTGCGTCATTGCCACCGTGGCCCAGGCTGTAAGCCCCTGCCGACACCAGCTGCAAGCGGCGAAACCAGCGGTCCACTTTCGAAGGGGTCGCTCGTCGGCAAATCCAGGCCACCACCACCATCATCAACGAGCCCAGCAAGAAGCCCAGGGTGGGTGAAATGAAAATGAACAGCACCGTCTTCAAAATGCCCGTCGCAACCAAGGACCCTGCACCTGACTTCGCAATGACTGCACCCACAATGCCACCGATCAACGCATGTGACGAGCTGCTGGGGATGCCGTAGTACCAGGTGATGGCATTCCAGGTGATCGCCCCCACCAGCGCGCCAAACACCACATGGACATCCACAACACCTGGCTGTGCGATGCCCTTGCCAACCGTGGCCGCCACACTCAGGTGAAAAATGAAAATCGCAACGAAATTGAAGGTGGCTGCAAACAAAACCGCCTGAGACGGCTTGAGCACCCCCGTGGACACCACCGTGGCAATGGAGTTCGCCGCATCATGAAAACCATTCATGAAGTCAAACACCAAGGCCAAACCGACCAGCACCACCACCACCCACAGGGCAACCTGAACTGTTCCCATGTCAATGGCTCGTGATCAGGAGTTTTCGAGGACGATGCCCTCGATCAGGTTGGCCACATCCTCACATTTGTCTGTGATGGTCTCCAGCAACTCGTAAATGGCCTTGAGCTTGATCACCTCACGCACATCAGGCTCTTCGCGGAACAGCTTGCTCATGGCAGAGCGCATCACACGGTCGGCGTCGCTCTCAAGGCGATCGATTTCTTCACAGGTTTTCAATGCCGCTTCAGCCACATCGTGGTCGGCAATTTTTTCGAGCAGCTTCACCGCATCTTTCAAACGCTCACAGCAACGCAGGCTGATGTCCGTCAGGCGGGTGATCTCTTCCGTCATGTGGCGAATGTCATACAGCGCCATGGTTTCAGCAGAATCCTGGATCAGATCTGCCACGTCATCCATGGTGTTGATCAGGCTGTGGATTTGCTCGCGGTCAATCGGCGTGATGAAGGTGATGTGGATCGCCTTATTCACTTCGTGGGTCACGCGGTCTGCTGCACGCTCGGCGTCGTCCACTTCCTGGTTGTATTTCGCGCGCAGATCAGCGTCGTTGTAGTTAGCCACCAGCTTGGAAAAAGCCTGCGCGGCCTCCACGATACGATCCGCATGCTGATTGAACATCTCAAAAAAATTGCCTTCACGAGGCAACAGCTTTCCAAACAACATGCGGAGCTCCTAACGGTTAAATATGACAGTCTTGTGACTGATTTAAGAATGTCCGCGAGTTTAACCGGCTACAGCCCTACAGGTTTCAGGGCGTTACACCCGCCCCCAGAGCCACCCAAAGACCCCATAAAAAAAGCCCCGCAACCGGAGTTGCAGGGCCTTTGCAGCGAATGGCGCGGGTGGCGCCAAAGCGACTGATTACTTCACAGTGGCAGCAGACTCGGTGTAGTCGCTGATCTTGTCAAAGTTCAGGTACTGGTACACCTTGTCGCTGGCGGCAGTCAGCACGCCCATGTCGGCCAAGTACTCTTCCTTGGTAGGAATGCGACCCAGCTTGGAAGCGATAGCTGCCAGTTCGGCCGAGCCCAAGTACACATTGCTGTTCTTGCCCAGACGGTTGGGGAAGTTGCGGGTGGAGGTGGAGAACACGGTGGCGCCCTCTTTCACCTGCGCCTGATTGCCCATGCACAAGCTGCAGCCCGGCATTTCCATGCGCGCACCGGCACCACCCAGCACACCGTAGTGGCCTTCGTCGCTCAGTTGCTTGGCGTCCATCTTGGTGGGAGGCGCGATCCACAGCTTGACCGGGATATCGCGCTTGCCTTCCATCAGCTTGGAAGCGGCACGGAAGTGACCGATGTTGGTCATGCAGGAGCCGATGAACACTTCATCGATCTTGGCGCCGGCCACGTCCGACAGCGTCTTGACGTCGTCGGGGTCGTTCGGGCAGGCGACGATCGGCTCGGTGATGGTGTTGAGGTCGATCTCGATGACGGCGGCGTACTCGGCGTCGGCATCGGGGGCAAGCAGCTTGGGATTGGCCAACCAGTCCTCCATCGCCTTGATACGGCGGCGGATGGTACGGGCATCGTT
>CAZHDP010000069.1:0-11368 GCA_964531605.1 uncultured Burkholderiaceae bacterium
CGACTACGGCTACATCATGGAGTCGGGCCGTGTGGTGATGGATGGCGCTGCCGAAGACTTGCGCACCAACGAAGACGTGAAAGAGTTTTACCTTGGTGTGGGTGGCGGTGAGCGCAAGAGTTTCAAAGACGTCAAGAGTTACAAACGCCGCAAGCGCTGGTTGGCTTGAAGGTCACCGACTGACCACAGCCCCTGTTTCACCCGTTCCCCAGAAAGAAGCCCATGTCTCAGCACTTTGACGCGTTGGAAACCCGCGCCCCCGAAGTCCGTGAAGCCGCACTGATGGCGGCTTTGCCCGCCCAGGTGGCGCATGCCCAAGCCCACGCGCCAGCCTTCGCAGGCTTGCTGCAAGGTGTTTCGGCCACAACAGTCAACGATCGCCAGGCCTTGGCCGCTTTGCCCGTGATCCGCAAGCATGAATTGCTGGAGCGCCAAAAAGCAGCGCGTGCCGAGGGCGGTTCTGTGTTCGGTGGGTTCAGTGCCTTGGGTTTTGGTGCTGCCATGCCCCGTGTGTTTGCCAGCCCCGGCACCATTTACGAACCTGAAGGTGCGGGTCGCGATTACTGGCGCATGGCCCGAGCCATGTTTGCCGCCGGATTTCGGCCTGGGGAGTTGATCCACAACAGCTTCAGCTACCACTTTACGCCCGCAGGGTCGATGATGGAAACCGGTGCCCATGCGCTCGGGTGCACGGTGTTCCCTGGCGGCACGGGGCAAACCGAGCAGCAGGTGGCTGCGATGGCTGAGCTGCAGCCCGCGGGATACATCGGCACGCCCAGCTTCCTGAAAATCATTTTGGAAAAAGCGGCAGAGCAAGGCGTGCCGCTGCCCAGCGTGACCAAAGCTTTGGTGTCGGGCGAAGCCTTCCCGCCCAGCCTGAGGGACTGGATGGCCGAACGCGGCGTTGCTGGGTACCAGTGCTACGCCACGGCAGACCTGGGACTCATCGCTTACGAGACCACTGCGCGTGAGGGCTTGGTCTTGGACGAAGGTGTGATCGTCGAGATCGTGCGCCCCGGCACAGGGGACCCTGTGCCAGCAGGCGAGGTGGGCGAGTTGGTGGTCACCACCCTGAACCCGGCTTACCCTTTGATCCGGTTTGGCACGGGCGACTTGTCCGCTGTCATGCCGGGCACTTGCCCCACAGGGCGCACCAATGTGCGGATCAAAGGATGGATGGGGCGTGCCGACCAGACCACCAAAATCCGTGGCATGTTTGTGCACCCCGCACAGGTCGCAGAAATCGCCAAGCGGTTCCCTGAGGTGGGCAAGGTTCGTTTGGTGGTGTCGGGCGAAATGGCCAACGACCAGATGACGCTCAAAGCCGAAGCCTCGGTATTGGCTGACGGTTTGGACAAACGCTTAGGCGAGGCCATCCGTGACGTGACCAAGTTGCGCGGCGATGTCGAACTGGTGGCCCTGGGCAGCTTACCCAACGACGGCAAAGTGATCGAGGACGCACGCAGCTACAAGTGACAACGGTCTGTAAGCGGGAAATACCTACGTAATTTCCGCGATGCGTGGGCACAGGCTCCCGGCTAGCATTGCGGGTCCGATGACCTACCTTGCTTAGAGGAGCACCCATGATCAAAATTTTGACGCACTTGACCGCCATTGGCCTGCTGGCTGTGACCTGGGGTGCCAGCGCAGCAGACTTCCCTGTCAAAGACAAACCCATCACACTCATCGTGCCGTTCACGGCAGGTGGTCCCACGGACCGTGTGGCCCGTGATCTGGCCGAGTCGCTGCGCAAGCCCCTGGGCGCCAGCGCGGTCGTGATCGAAAACGCTGCCGGCGCAGGCAGCTCCATCGGCGCCAACAAAGTGGCCAAAGCCTCGCCAGATGGTCACACCCTGTTGTTGAACCACATTGGCATGGCCACCATGCCAGCCTTGGTGCGGACGTTGCCGTTCAAAGTCGAGAGCGACTTTGAATACCTGGGCATGATCAATGAAGTGCCGATGACCTTGGTCGGCCGCGCTTCCTTGCCCGCAAACAACTACAAAGAGTTGACGACTTGGATCAATGCCAACAAAGGCAAGATCAACTTGGGCAACGCAGGCATTGGTTCAGCCTCGCACCTGTGCGGCCTGTTGTTCCAGTCTGCCGTGCAGGTGGACATGACCACCGTGCCCTACAAGGGCACCTCTGCGGCGATGAACGACCTGCTGGGTGGCCAGATCGACCTGATGTGTGACCAAACCACCAACACCACCGGCCAGATCGAAGCCAAAAAGATCAAGGCGTTTGCCGTCACCACGGCCAAGCATTTGACCGTGCCGTCGCTGAAAGACTTGCCAACCCTGCAAGAGTCTGGCCTCAAAGGGTTTGAAGTGACCATCTGGCACGGTTTGTACGCCCCCAAGGGCACGCCTGCCGATGTGCAAAAGAAGATCAACGATGCGTTGAAAGTCGCTCTGAAAGACCCCGACTTCATCAAAAAACAAGAAGGCCTGGGTGCCATCGTGGTGACCGACAAACGCACCGATGCTGCCGAGCACAAGAAGTTTGTGGCGGCCGAAATCGCCAAATGGACCCCCGTCATCAAGGCGGCAGGCGTCTACGCCGACTGATGCCTCTGAGGGGCCAAAACTGCCCCCATCTCAACCGCTGCGCCGAAAGGTTCAGCGGTTTTTTTTCGCCTGTCCGCAGGTTAGGATAAGCAGCGTCAATGCCCACCCCTTTGGAGACACCTCATGGCCAAGTCTATACCCCTCAAAAAATCACCTGAAGTTGCATTTCGGTACGTCCGTCGTGCATTCATTGCTACATCTTTGGTAGCAATTACAGCCCTGCCTGGTCTGGCCAATGCCCAAACGGCTTGGCCGACGAAGCCCGTCAAGATCATCGTGCCGTTTGCACCTGGCGGTACCACCGACATCCTCGCGCGCGCCATGGCCCCCGAGTTGTCCAAAGCGTTTGGGCAGCAGTTCATCGTGGAAAACCGAGCCGGTGCGGGTGGCAACGTCGGTGCCGAGTTGGTGGCCAAGTCGGCGCCCGATGGCTACACCCTGCTGATGGCAACCGTGGGCACCCATGGCATCAACAAAGCGTTGTATGACAAGTTGCCTTATGACCCGGTCAAAGATTTTGTGCCCGTGACCTTGGTGGCCGGGGTGCCCAATGTCATGGTGGTCAACACCGACAAGGCCCGCGCCAACAACATCAACACCGTGGCCGATTTCATCGCCTATGCCAAGCGCAACCCTGGCCGTCTGAACATGGCGTCAAGCGGCAACGGCACGTCGATCCACTTGTCTGGTGAACTGTTCAAAACCATGACCGGTACCTTCATGACCCACATCCCTTACCGGGGTTCTGGTCCCGCTCTGCTGGACCTGGTCGGGGGCACCATGGACGTGATGTTTGACAACCTGCCGTCGAGCCTGCCGCAAATCAAGGCGGGCAAACTCAAGGCCTTGGCCGTGACCAGCACCCAGCGCTCGGGCGCTTTGCCCGATGTGCCCACCGTCGAGCAGGCCGGTGGGGCTGCGCTCAAGGGTTATGACGCGAGTTCTTGGTTCGGCTTGGTCGCGCCCGCAGGCACGCCCGCAGACGTGGTCAACCGCATCCAGCAAGAAGCCGCCAAATCGCTGGGCACCCCTGCCATCAAAGAAAAGCTGCTGGCCCAGGGGGCCATTCCTGGTGGCAACACGCCTCAAGAGTTCGCCAAGATGATCGACGCCGAAATCACCAAATGGGCCAAGGTGGTCAAGGCCTCTGGCGCCAGGGTCGACTGACGTTGCGCGCATTGGGGTTCCTGTCGGCATCGTGGGCCGTCTGTCTGGGCTTGCTGACGCTGTGTCCCGTGGCGGTGATGGCCCAGGGGCGCGTGCTGCCGCCGAGCGTTGAAGCCGCGCTGGCCACGTCCAAGCTCCCGGCCGACGCCCTGAGTGTGCTGGTGGTCGATGCGCAGGCGGGCCAGTCTGCTCGCTTGAGCCACCGCGCTGACGTGGCGGTGAACCCAGCTTCGGTGATGAAGCTGGTCACCACCTACGCGGGTCTGGACATCTTGCGTCCGGACTTCACCTGGCGCACACCGGTGTATTTCGATGGCCCTGTGCGCGATGGCGTGCTGCGTGGCAACCTGGTCATCCAGGGGCAGGGTGACCCCAAGTTGGTGGTGGAGCACCTCCAGGCGCTGCTGCAGCGCGTGCAATCCCTGGGTGTGACCCGTGTGACGGGCGACATCGTGTTGGACCGCAGTGCCTTCAACGTGCCTGATGCCGACCCTGCCGCCTTTGATGGCGAGCCGCTGCGGCCCTACAACGCGGCGCCCGATGCTTTGTTGTTGAACTTCAAGTCGGTGCTGTACACCTTCACGCCTGACCGTGCCTCGGGCATGGCAACAGTTCGTTTTGAGCCCCCACTGGCCAACGTCGAGGTGCCCGCCAAAGTGCCCTTGCAAGCCGGTGTCTGCAACGATTACCGCAATGCCCTGCGTGCCGACTTCAGCGACCCGAACCGGGTGGTGTTCCAAGGCGCTTATCCAGGTGCTTGCGGTGAACGCACCTGGCCTGTGCTCTACGGCGATGCGCGCACCTACGCCACGCGGGTGGTCGAGGGCATGTGGGCGCAGCTGGGCGGGCAACTGCAAGGCAAAGTCCGCTATGGACAAGTACCCGTGGGTGCTGTGGCAGCGTTTGAGCACACCTCTCCACCGTTGACCGATGTGGTGCGTGACATCAACAAATTCAGCAACAACGTGATGGCCCAGCAATTGTTCCTGCGCTTGGGCTCCGGCAGTTTTGAAGCGTCGCGTTCGACGGTGTCCCAATGGTGGGCCAGGCGCTGGCCTGCCATGCCCGCGCCTTTGCTTGAGAACGGATCGGGCCTGTCACGTGTGGAGCGGATCAATGCGCGATCGTTGGCGGCCATGCTGCAAACTGCACTCGGTTCAGACGTGGGCATGGCCCTGCGTGACTCCTTGCCCATCGCTGGTTTGGACGGCACCTTGCGGCAGAGCAAGGCGCGGCGTGCGGCGGGCCAAGCCTGGTTGAAAACAGGCAGCCTGCGGGACGTCATGGCCGTCGCCGGTTACGTGCGGGGTGAGAGTGGCCAATTCCATGTGCTCGTGGCCATCGTCAACCACCCGACATCAGCCTCCGCAGCGCGACCGGTGTTGGACGCCCTGATCGACTGGACCTGCCAAGATGTCTCACCCATCAAGCCTGTTGCCCTGGCCAACCCCATGACCCTTGTTGCATCCCATGATTGATCTCATCGGCTACATCGCCGCCTTCCTCACCACCGTCAGTTTTGTGCCGCAAGCTTGGCTGACCTTCAAAACCAAAGACGTGCGGGGCATTTCTTTGGGCATGTACAGCGCGTTCACGCTGGGCATTGCGCTGTGGTTGGTCTATGGCCTGCTGATTCAGGCGTGGCCGATTGTGATCGCCAACGTCATCACCCTGGCCTTGGCCGCGACCATTTTGGCCATGCGTTTGCGCTATGGCCGTGTCCAGGCCTAGCGAGGTTGTGGGGTTTACCAGCGGGCCTTGAGGCGGGTGTACGCGAAGTTGCCGAACAGGGCTTGCGCAGCAGGCGTGAAATACACCGGATCGGCAAACACGTATTTGGTGTAATCCTTGCCGGTCGCAATGGTGTTGGCCGTGCACAGGTAGGAGCTCACCTGGCCCGCGCCGATCCCCAGGCCGTTTGCCGCGTCTACCGAGGTGCACATCACCGACGTTGAGTCCAGCAGGTTGTAAGCCGTGGGGACAGAAATCACCAGGTTGTAGTAATAAGCGGCATCGGCGTACAACACATTGGCGCCCAGGTTCACGATGTTGACCAGCAACTGTTCGTTGAACTTGGCACTGGCGGTGCTCAGCGCAGACGTCTGCCCAATCGCCGTGGCCCAGGGTGAACGCCCCACGTTGTAGACACCCGCCACCACCACGTATTTGGCACCTGCTTGCACCAGTCGCTGCAATTGCGCTGCCAACGCTTGTCCTGCGGCACCGACCTTGTCTGCCATTTGCGCTGCAGTTTGGGTGCCTGCAGTGACGGCTGCCATCTCGGCGATGACATCGCTCGTGCCACCGCTGACCAACACCAGGTCGTTCGGGCCGAAAGCGTTGCTGGCGAGGAACTTGTCAATTTGCTGTTTCACGCTCAAGGTGGTGGCATTGCCTGCCGCATCAGGGTTGTTGACGATGCGGGCGTTGCCTTGGGCATAGCCCCAACCTCCCTTGCTGTTGGAGGTCAATGTCACGCCGTAGTTGTAGGCCATCTGGGCGGCCCAGATGTTCACGCTGGCGTCGTTGATGGTGTAGCGGTTGCCGCTTTGACCCACATCGCTCATGCCATCGCCAAACGAGATGATGCGCGCAGGCACCAATGCTGATTCAATCGTGCCTGATCCGCAGGCCGTCAGCAGCGTGGACGCACCTGCCGCCAACAAAAACCCCCGGCGGCTCGCCGTCGAGGCCGCCATGCGCGGTGTGGTGGACAGGTGGTGTGCTTGATCAGCCATGACATTCTCCAAATTGACTAAGGGTGTCAGGCGACGGCCTGCACCCGGCGGCCCGCAGTGAGCGGGGTCACGCCATTTAAGGGTAGTTTAACCAGCACGTTAACTCGAACGTCAGCCCGCACTTCAGCAGGGCTCAGGGCCCAAGAGCCGAGGGGGCTGTTGGTGCAGGCAAGGTGGCTGCGCAGGCACGCTGCAAGCGGTCACGCACCCCCGCCCAGTCTTCGGTGGCGGGGGGGGTTTCGATCCAGATCAGCTTGCAGCCCTGGTCGTCAAAACTGCGCAGCATCGCGAACAGTTGTTGGGCTGCTGCCGCTGCGTCATCGGGCATGCGACGGCTGAGCAACCGGGGGGACTTCACCTTCAAGGGGCTGCGTGCCCAAACGGCGATGCCTGAGGCATCCGTGCCGAGCACGTCCAGCGCGGTTTGCAAGGTTTTGGCGTCCATCATGCGCACTGGCGCGTTCGGCGCGTAATGGGCTTCCAGCGTGCCTGAGGCTTTGGGCGCCTTGGCCTCTGGGCTGTCCACCTCATCTGGCGTGCTCAGTCGTGTGCCGCAGGCTGCCTCCAACTGCTGTCGGGTCAGGCCACCAGGGCGCAGCAGCACCGGCACGCCGCGTGTGCAGTCGACGATGGTGGACTCGATGCCCACGTCACACGGCCCGCCGTCCAAGGTCAGCAGGCCAACCGATTTGCCAAATTCAGCCTCCACATGGGCTGCCGTGGTGGGGCTGACGCGGCCAAAGGCATTGGCGCTGGGTGCTGCCACCCCTCTGACCCCCAGTGCACGGCAAGCCCGCAACACCGCTTGGGCCACCGGGTGCGAAGGGCAGCGCAACCCCACCGAGGGGTTCCCCCCAGCGGCGCTGGCCGCCACCCCTTCCGCGCGAGGCACGATCACGGTCAGCGGGCCCGGCCAAAACGCCCGCATCAGCTGGCGTGCGAACGTGGGCAGCTGGGCCGCGAAATGTTCTGCATCGGCCATGTCCACCACGTGCACGATGAGGGGGTGATCGCTGGGACGGCCTTTCGCAGTGAAAATTCGGGCCACCGCGTCAGGTTGCTCAGCGTCGGCGGCCAAGCCGTAAACCGTTTCGGTGGGCAAGCCCAGCAGTTTGCCTTCTTTCAAGGCTTGGGCCGCCATGGCCACGGCGGCGGCAGATTGTCCATCGAGGATCATCGCGTGCCTCGGGTGGTCACAGCCATGGCGCAATGCCCAGCAGGGTGGCGGCTTGCAGGGCGGTGGCTTGCACCTGTGCCACGCTGTCACCCGTGATGTTCAAGTGGCCCATTTTGCGGCCCTTGCTGGCTTTGAGCTTGCCATACAGGTGCAAGTGGGTGCCGGGCAGGCCCAGCACCTTGTCCCAGGCAGGCGCGCCGTTGGCGGGCCACAAGTCACCGAGCAGGTTGAGCATGATGGCCGGGCTGTGTTGGCGCGGTGGCGTCAAAGGCAGGCCAGCGAGGGTGCGCACCTGCAAGTCAAACTGCGAACTGTCGCAGGCGTCCATCGTGTAATGGCCGCTGTTGTGCGGACGGGGTGCAATCTCATTCACCACCAAGCCACCCAAGGCAGCGGCTTCGGCAGAGCCCTCTTGCAAGATGAAAAATTCCACGCACAACACACCCACGTAATTCAAACCCGTTGCTATGGATTTCGCAGCATCAATCGCTTTGCTGGCAAGCGGCGCAGGGATGTTGTGATCAAAAACCTGTGTCACGGCCAGGATGCCCTCGCGGTGCAGGTTCAACTGCACCGGGAAGTGGACGATGTGGCCATCGCGTCCCCGTGCCACGATCACCGAACACTCGGCGGCCAAGGGCAGTTTTTTCTCCAACACACACGGCACTTGGCGCAATTGCGACCAAGCGGTCGCCAGGTCCGCAGCGTTGGCCACGGTGACTTGGCCTTTGCCGTCGTAGCCCATGCGTGTTGTCTTCAGGATGCCGGGGAACAGCGAGGCGTCCACAGCCTGGCGCTGTGCCTCGGTGTCGATCACCGCATAGGGCGCACAAGGCACACCACAGCGGCCAAAGTGGGCTTTTTCCATCGCACGGTCTTGCGCAATGGCCACAGCTTCAGCCGCGGGGGCCACCGGGCGGTGTGCGGCCAGCGTTTTCAGGGCTGGGGCAGGGACGTTTTCAAACTCGGTGGTGATGGCGTCGCATGCGGCCACCAAGTCGCTCAGCCCCTGGGCATCCAGGTAATCGGTAGGCACGTGCGTGTGGCTGACGCGGCCTGCAGGGCTGGCCGTGTCCGGGTCCAGCACCGCGGTGAAGTAACCCATGCGTTGTGCGGCATGCACGAACATGCGACCCAACTGGCCGCCGCCCATCACACCCAGGGTGATGGGGTGCGGCTGTACCACGCTGGGAGCCCCAGGCAGCAAAGGAGGGGTCACGGTACTGATGTCGGTGTGGGCAGTCATTGCGGGGGCAGGCTCATGTGGCGCGCGGTCTCGGTTTGGGCAGCCCGGAAGTCTTCAAGCTGGCGCGCCAGGCCTGGGTTTTCAGCGGCCAGCATGGCCACCGCAAACAGCGCTGCATTGGCCGCACCTGCTGCGCCAATGGCGAACGTGGCCACGGGTACGCCCTTGGGCATTTGCACGATGCTGTACAGCGAGTCCACGCCTTGCAGGTGTTTGCTGGCCACCGGTACCCCCAAGACGGGCACGATGGTTTTGGCGGCCAACATGCCTGGCAAGTGGGCAGCACCACCCGCACCCGCGATGATGGCGCGCAGACCACGCCCTGCAGCGGCCTCGGCGTAGCGGAACATGTCGTCCGGCATGCGGTGGGCCGAGACCACCTGCGCTTCATACGGAATGCCAAACTGCGTCAGGATATGAACCGCATGCTGAAGGGTGTCCCAATCGGAATTGGACCCCATCACCACGCCAACAAGAGGTGTAGTCATAAAGGAAAAAGAGGGGAGAGGTAAAGGGCAGGCCTAGGAGCGTCTCATGCGCTTGCCCGTAAACTTGCCAAATTGAATTTTAAGGTTTCAACCCGAGTTACCCCTGATGATAGACATCACCCTGCAAAACTTTGAAGCGGAAGTCGTCGCGGCCTCCATGCAAACCCCCGTGCTGGTGGACTTCTGGGCCCCCTGGTGCGGACCCTGCAAGTCACTCGGGCCCGTGCTGGAAAAGCTGGAAACCGAGTACGAAGGGCGCTTCAAGCTCGCCAAAATCGACTCTGACCAAGAGCAGCAACTGGCCCAAGCCTTTGGTGTGCGCAGCATTCCCACGGTGATCCTGATGGTCAACGGCCAGCCTGTGGACGGTTTTGCTGGCGCGCTGCCAGAGGGCAAGGTCAAAGAGCTCCTGGACAAACACGTGCCATCGGCCGAAGCCTTGCAAGCCGAGGCTGAAACCGAAGAGGCCGAAGCCTTGATCGAATCGGGGGACCCTGAGGCCGCGTTGACCAAGCTGCAGGAAGCCCTGGCCATGAACCCGGCCAATGACGATGCCCGCTTTGATTACGTGAAGTTGTTGATCAGCTTGGGTTATTTTGCTGAAGCTGACAACGCGCTGGCCCCGGCCCTGGTGCAAATCCCGCGTCAGCTTCGTTTTGACGCTTTGGCCCAGTGGCTGGATGCGATGAAGTTCGCCGCTACCGACGCCCGTGCCCAAGGCAGCGTCGAGCAATTCGATGCAGAGATCGCCAAAAACAAACGCGACTTTGACACCCGCTTTGCAAAAGCCCGGGTGTTGTTTGCCTTGGGAGAGTTCACAGCGTCCATGGACGAATTGCTGGAAATCATCATGCGCGACAAAAAGTGGGCGGATGAAGCCCCGCGCAAAACCTACATTGCCATCTTGGAGTTGCTCACGCCGCCCAAGCCTAAAAACGCGGCGGATGGCTCAGGCAAAACAGCCGGGGGCATCGAGTTGGCTGGCAAATCAGCCATTCAGGAGGACCCACAAGCGGCATTGGTGTCGACCTACCGCCGTCGATTGAGCATGGCGCTGAATTGAACGTTGCCCACAGAACCCCATGAAAAAAGCCGGTCAGTGACCGGCTTTTTTCATGGGGCTGGAGGGCAGTCAAAGCGCCATCAATGCTCTTTTTCTTCCAGGATCAATTTGCCTTCGCGTACTTCGCGCACTTTGTATTGACCGCTGTGCTGTTGGGCACCCTTGGCCAACTTGGCTTGCCAGGTTCGGCCTTTGAAGACCACGTCCGTGCTGTCCGCCTCGTCCCAGCGTGAGATGTACACCTCATCCCCGTCGTCGCTGATCACGCTGTAGCGAGATTCTTCTGCTTCTTGCAAGGCTTGGCCTGCAGGCGACTTGCGCAGCCACATCAGGCCCAGGCCGCCGATGATCACGGCACCGATCAACTCGATGATGAAGCCAAAACCCATCCAGGCCAGCAGGGCGGCAAACCCAAACCCCAATGCGAGGGCCATCAGTGTGAATGTCCTGGTCAACATTTCCAGGAACACAGCGATGACAGCCAACACCACCCAAATCATCAAGCTTCCAGCCATCTCATACCCTTTTTTATTGCAGATTGACCAACCCATTGACGGGTGGGAAACCGTTGAAATTACACCACTCGACCTGTTTCATTTCATAACCACGTGGCTTTAAGTTAGCAGACTAACGGAATTTCTCCGAAAAAAATGTGAACTTCGTCACAGGTTCGGTGACTCAGCTTGGTTTTGGCTCATGATAAAAGGCGATTCAGGCTGCCGTCGGTTGGCGCATGGACACTGCCCGCCTGTTGGGTGAACAATGTAGCGGATTTTGTCCAACTCAGTGAATCTGTGCCATCAGCGACACATTGCCACCCGCTGCCGTGGTGTTGATTGTCACGGTTTGTTCTGTGCAAAAACGCAGCAGGTAGTGTGGCCCACCGGCTTTTGGCCCGGTGCCGCTCAACCCCTCG
>CAZHDP010000070.1:0-11264 GCA_964531605.1 uncultured Burkholderiaceae bacterium
CAAGGCCAGCACGCCGTATTCGCCCAAGCCTGAGTTGACGATGGCGTTGGTCACCGGGTCGATCACGCCCAACGTGGACAGCGAGTAAGCAAAGATGCCTGCGAGCGACACCACCAGCAAAATCACCGCAGACAGCTCACCCGATTCGCGCAAGATGACAAACAGGTCACGCACCTGGATCGTGCGGTGGATCACCATGCCGACGAACAGGCCGTAAAACACGGCAACCACAGCCGCTTCGGTGGGTGTGAACCAGCCCATGCGCATGCCGCCCAAAATCAGGATCGGTGCTGCCAAGCCCCAAACGGCTTCACGCAAACTCTTCCAAAACGCGGGGCGTGGCAGGGTGGCTTCGAGCGCACCCATGTTGTGCTTGCGGGCCATCCACACGGCGGGCACGATGAGCGCCAACCCTGCCAGCAAGCCAGGAATCATGCCTGCCGCAAACAAGGCCGGCACGGACGCACCGGGCACCAGCACCGAATACACAATGAACGCCACCGAAGGGGGGATCAAAATGTCCGTGGCCGCCGCTGCACCGACCACCGAGGCCGAAAACGCCGCCGGATAGCCTGCACGAGACATGGCGGCAATCATCACGCCGCCAACCGCAGCGGCGTTGGCGGGGCCGGAGCCTGAAATGCCGCCCAAGAACATGGCCACGACAATGGCCACCAAGGGCAGCATGCCCGGGCCGCGCCCCACCATGGCGATGGCGAAATTGACCAAGCGCAGGGCCACGCCTGAGCGGTCAAAAATCGACCCCACCAGCACGAACATCGGGATCGCCAGCAAGGGGTATTTGCCCAAGCCCGCGTAAAAGTTTTGCGGCACAGCCAACAGGCCAAACCACTGTGCGTCGGCATTGGCCAAGGCTATGCAGGCTGCACCGGCCAAACCCAAGGCAGCACCGATGGGCACGCCCATCAGCATCATGACCACGAACGCAACGAAGAGGACGGTTGCGATCATGCTCGGCGCCCCCGACGGACGAACAGGCCCAGCGCACGACCCGCAATCGCGGTCGACATGATGGGCAGCCAGATGGTGTACCACCATTGCGGTACGCCAATGCCGGGCGAGGTTTCGCCAAAGCGGTAGTCGTCCCAGACCACGCGCACGCTCAGCACCGCGATCAAAGCGAACAATGCAAACACCATGAGGGCCCCAAAACGGGCCAAGGCACGTTGCCGCTCAGGTGAGCCGCTGTCTGCAAAAAACTCAATGCGGATTTGCCGGTTGCGGGCCACAGAAGCAGAGCCCGCGACCAAGACCAGCACGATCATCAAAAACACGGAGAACTCTTCGGTCCAGGCAAACGACTGGTCGGTGAAATAACGCACCAGCACGTTGGCGAACGTGATCAAGGCCAGCAGGGCCATCACGATGACGGTCAACACGTCTTCGATGCGCAACGGCACCACGGTGATTTCGTCTTGGGCGGCTGGATCGTCTGGCAAACCAAGCTCAGCAGCAGGAGGGGGGGTAGGGGATGAATGGGGCGTAGACATAAGAATCCTGTGATTATCGGCCTAGCGCGGGGCTCGGAGCGAGCACGTCCGAGACTGGTGGAGGAGGGCGAAGGGGAGCGAAGGAGTGCGAAGGAGTGCGAAGGAGTGCGAAGGGGAGCGACGAGTGTGGGATCGGCAAAGATTTGTGGATTTTTTGGCCCATGTGGCCCGTCTGTGGCATGTTTGCTTTGAAAAATTAGGGAAAACCCTTATATTTGAGCCATGACTGAACCCGATCCCTGGACTGACGCCCCCACTGCCCCTGGCACCGGTGCGACTGTGCCGCGTGCCCATGTGCATGTCCACATCCGGTCGCTGGGGCCCAGCCACCGCGAGCGCATTGGCACGCACCTCAAGGCTTTGACGCCAGGTGACCGCTATTTGCGGTTCGGTTACGCCGCCAGCGACGAGCAGATTGACCGCTATGTTGCGGGGCTGAATTTCGAGCGGGATGACATTTTCGGCATCTACAACCGCAAACTGGTGCTGACCGCCATGGCCCATTTGGCCCGAAACGATGATCCTCAGTACCGTCACTGTGTGGAGTTTGGTGTGTCTGTGTTGCGCCAAGCGCGGGGGCGGGGTTACGGCACCCGTTTGTTTGACCGTGCCGTGATGCATGCGCGCAATGAGGGGGTGGGCATGATGTTCATCCATGCCCTGAGCGAGAACACCGCCATGCTCAAAATTGCCCGCCAAGCGGGCGCCAAGGTCGAGCGCGATGGTTCCGAGACCGAGGCCTACCTTGACCTGCGTGCGTCCACCTTTGAAACGCGCTGGATCGAATTGGTGGAAGAGCAATTGGCCCAGATGGATTACGGCATCAAGCTGCAGGCCAAGCAATTCCGAGAATTTTTGGCCACGGTGCAAGAGATCCGCACGGGTACGCAGGCCTCGCAACATGCGGCTGCAGAGTAGTCTTGACACGCTGGCGTAAGACATTTCCAGTATCCTAGGTGCATCGCCACTACAGCATGTCCTGCGCCCCCGGTCTGTGTCAGATCCTCATCCTGCCCGTTCTGAGTCCGTCCCTGCGTCCAGGGGAGACCCCCGTGTCGAAAAAGAAGACAAGCGCAGCTTGTTGCAACGGCTGATTGAGTTCATCCGCCCCGGGCCTGATTCCCGAGAAGAATTGACCGAAGCTTTGGCAGATGCCGAAGACAACGACGTCATCAACGCCGAAACCCGTGTGATGCTTGACGGCGTGATCCGCTTGTCTGACATGACGGCGGGCGATGTGATGGTGGCGGCGCCCCGCATGGACCTGATCGACATCGATGCGCCGTTCGACGAGATGCTCCACGTGGTGATCGAGACTGCGCATTCGCGCTTCCCGGTGTTCAGCCGGGACCGCGAAAACATCATTGGCATCTTGATGGCCAAAGATTTGTTGAAACTGCAGCGTTCGCCCAACATGAGCGTGCGAGCCTTGCTGCGGCCTGCCGTGTTCGTGCCTGAGAGCAAGCAGCTCAACGACCTGTTGCGTGAATTCCGAGGGAACCGTAACCACCAAGCCATCGTCATTGATGAGTTTGGGCGGGTGGCTGGTTTGATCACGATCGAAGATGTGCTCGAAGAAATCGTTGGTGAAATCGAAGACGAGTTCGACATCGCCGACAACGAGGGCGACATTTTTGGCTTGTCCGATAAAACCTACCGCGTCAGCGGCGACACGTCAGTGGAGCGGGTCAACGAAGCCTTCCAAGTGACATTGGCTGCGACCGACACTGACAACGAGTTTGACACCGTCGGTGGGTTGATCGCGCATGAAATGGGGCACGTGCCCAAGCGTGGTGAGACCCATGTGATGGGGGGCTTGAATTTCCTGGTGTTGCACACCAAAGGTGGCGCGGTGCGCTGGTTCAAGGTGTCTCCCGCCGCAACCCACGGCAAAACGCCGTGATGCTCCCCTGGCTGCTGGCGCTCGGCGCTGGCGTCTCCCAAGCGGTCAGCTTGGCCACGCCGTGGGATGGGCAGCCGCTGTGGTGGCTGCAAGTGTTGGCACAAACCGTTTTTGCACGCCTGTTGCTGGACACCCGCAGTGTGCGCCAAGCGGCCATGCTCGGTGGGTGCTTTGCCACCGCATGGCTTGCCGCCACGTTTGGCTGGCTGTACACCTCGATGCACGTGTACGGTGGGCTTGCAGCGCCCCTGGCGGTGGTGGCTGTGCTTGCGTTGGCGGCGTTCTTGGCTTTGTATTGGGCTGGTGCGACAGCACTGTGGGCGCGGTGCTCCCACCATCAACGCTGGCATCATCAATGGCCGTCTGGGCCTCTGCCATTGATGCAGTCTGTGTTGTCTGCTATTGTTTTTGGAGCAACTTGTCTGCTGGCCGAGCTGGCGCGCACCCAATGGTTCACCGGCTTTCCGTGGGGTGGTGCTGCTTACGCCCATGGGGATGGCCCGTTGGCGGCTTACGCCCCTTGGGTGGGGGTGTATGGCATGGCATTCGTGGCTTCAGTGGTCGCGATGTTGCTGGCACAGGCGCTGCGGCAAGCACAGGCGCGACCCTCGGGCTTGCCGCCTTTGTGGCCTCTGACAGCGGTGTTGCTGATGGCTGGCTTGACCCCTGCGGGCTTGAACCATTGGAATGCAGCGCGACAAACTGACCCCAGCGGCAGCGCGGGCACCCTGACCCTGGCGCTGTTGCAGGGCAACATTGCACAAGAAGAAAAATTCCAGCAGAGCACAGGCGTGCCGATGGCGTTGCAGTGGTATGACTCGGCCTTGCGCAGTGCCAAAGGCAGCCTGATTGTGGCGCCCGAAACAGCGCTGCCTTTGTTGCCTCAAGACATGCCTGCGGGGTATTGGGACCGCCTGCAAACCCACTTCAGTGCGCCACCTGCATCGGGTAAACACCCTCAAGCGGCGTTGATCGGTACCCCTTTGGGAGACCTGTCATCGGGTTACACCAACTCGGTCCGGGGCTTGGCACCTGGGCAATACCCGCCCTACCAGTACGACAAGCACCACCTGGTGCCTTTTGGAGAGTTCATTCCCCCGCTCTTTCGTTGGTTCACCGATCTCATGCACATCCCGCTGGGCGATTTCAACCGCGGTGGCTTGGCTCAACCGCCATTCGCTTGGCAGGGCCAGCGCATCGCGCCCAACATCTGCTACGAGGATTTGTTTGGCGAAGAGTTCGCGACACGCTTCAGGGACCCGGCCGCCGCACCCACCGTGTTTGTGAACGTCAGCAACCTGGCCTGGTTTGGCGATGGCCAGGCCATCGACCAGCACCTGCAAATCTCCCGTTTGCGGGCATTGGAGTTTGAGCGCCCGATGGTGCGCGCCACGAACACGGGGGCCACCGTGGTGATTGACCACCGAGGGCGGATCACAGCGGCCTTGCCACGTTCCACCCGGTCCATCTTGGAGGCCGATGTCGAAGGCCGCGTCACCGTCACGCCCTATGCCGCGTTGACCGCACGGTGGGGCTTGTGGCCTTGGTGGGTGGGTTGTCTAGTGGTTTTGCTGTGGTCTTCAAGGTCTAAACCTGTGTTACAAAACAAGTCTGCTACCGAACACGTGTAAGTTCAAATTTTTGATAAATTTGACACGTATCCGGGTATTTTTAGCAGTTCAAGACGGATTTTTGAATTCTCAATAGAATCCGCTTCTAAAGTTGCAGCACGATGACAGATTCGAAAAAACCCCTGGACCGGAATGAAAGCGTGTGCACCACCCGCGAGGCGGCTGTGCGGCTCGGTGTTTCATTGCGAACTGCCCAACTGTGGGTCGACGCGGGCTTGCTTGAAGCCTGGAAGACCGAAGGCGGCCACCGCCGAATCAGCGTGGCGTCGGTTGACCGCATGTCCAAGGGCAAACAGGCGCCAGTGCCAGAATCCATTGCAACCCCCGTGAACGATGAACGCCTGCGTGTGTTGGTGGTGGAAGACGACAACGTTCTCCTCAAGCTGTACCGCCTGCGCATTTCGGGGTGGAACCTGCCCATCGTGGTCTCTACCGCCGCCAATGGCTACGAGGCTTTGGTGCTGATCGGTCGTGAGCAGCCTGATTTGCTCATTTGCGATCTGGGCATGCCCGGCATGGATGGCTTTCAGATGGTTCAAACCCTGTGCAAGTCCTCGTTTCGCGAGGGCATGGAGATCGTGGTGGTGACCGGCATGAAGACCGAGGAGATTGCCGACAAAGGCGTGCTCCCGGCGGACGTTCACGTGCTGCACAAACCTGTGCCATTCACGCAGCTCAAGTCGATTGCAGAGTCCCTGCTGAACCGGCGTGCCGAACTTGGTTGATCCTGTTGCTGCCTTGAAGAAAGTGCTGTTGGTCGATGACCAGACTGAGATCCGTCAGTTGATGTCGTTGATCCTCAATGGCCGCTGCCAAACGATCGAGGCAGATTGCGCCGCGGCGGCCTGGGATCGCATCTTGGCGGACAAGCCAGACGGCGTGATCTTGGACGTGATGATGCCCGGCGAGATGGACGGCTACATGCTGTGCGAGAAGATCAAGTCAGATGCACGCACTGCAGCCACCATCGTGATCCTGGTGACAGCCCGGGGCCAGCTGACCGACAAAGAGCGTGGCAAGGACTGTGGGGCCGATGGGTATGTGGTCAAACCCTTCAGTCCGATGGCTTTGGCCACCATTTTGCTGGGCTTGCTCAACGCGACGGTCTGACAGCGTTGGCGCGCTCACGGGCGCTGGCGGGCCCAGTGCTTCAAGGCTTGCTCAAATTTGGGGATCAACCCACTGAGCTGGGTCACCAGCATGTCGATGGACACAAAGTCATGGGCACCTGCTGCGTCCATCAATCGGCGGCTCGTGGTTTCAATGGCGATGGCTGACAGGTTGCCTGCCACCCCCGCGATGTTGTGGGCAACCGAGGTGATCATTTTGGTGTCCAAACGACTTGCCGCCTCTTGGATCATGTGCAGTTGGCTGGGCAATTCCCCAATGAACAACCAACCCATTTCCCTCAACAAATCATCTTCCCCGTCCCAACGTGCTTGGGCTTGCTCGACGTCCATGGCGGGCAGGGTGTCGTCCATGGGCACGGCGGGCACGGTGTCTGCACCGAACTCTGGGGGAATTGCCAGATTGGTGGCGCTCCAAATCTGGCGGCTGTGCTGTTTGGCGCGCACGCGTGCAATCTCTGATTCCAGTTGAAGGCGGTCTATCGGTTTGCTGATGTAGCCGTCCATGCCCGCTTCGAGGCAACGCTCGCGGTCGCCCTGCATGGCATTGGCGGTCATGGCCACGATCAGCTGGTGTGAGGTGAGGTGTTGCGTCAGCTCTCGTTTGCGAATGGCCTGCGTCGCCTCAATGCCACCCATCACTGGCATTTGCATGTCCATGAGGATCACATCGAAATTTTGGCGTGCACTGAGGGCGACTGCCTGCATGCCGTTTTGAACCACCGAGACTTTGTGGCCTGCTTTCTCCAGCACGCGGGTGGCCAGCGCCTGGTTCACTGGGTTGTCTTCCGCCAGCAAGACGCTGAGGGCTTCGCTGGCATTCGAGGGCAAGCCCATGGTGTTCGACGGTGGTGCGTCCACCAAATCTTGGATCAAACCACTGGTGCGCAACAAGGCGTCCAGCAGGTCGGATTCTGCAACGGGCTTGCAGACCTGCCCTGAGATGTTCAGAGCCTCGCACTGGGCCTTGTCTTGGCGCAACGAATGACTCGTCAACATCATCACGGTGTTGCTCGCCACTTCGGGTCTGTAGCGCATGGCTTGAATGACATCCCACCCTGAGGCCTTGGGCAGTTTGGCCGACAACAGCACAAAGTCGAACGAGGTTTGAGGTTGCGACAGTTGGGCCAGAGCGGCCATGCCGTCACTGACCACCACGGGCCGAATGCCCCACCGTTCAACCATTTCCACCAGCCATTCTTGGCCCGTCAGGTTACTTTCTCCGATGAGCATGGTTTTGCCCGGAAAGCTGACCTCGCCGCTCAACGGCGTATCGCGCCCCTCTGCCAGTTTGAACGGCACCTGAAGCATGAAGGTGCTGCCATTGCCCGGGCTGCTGACCAACGTGATCTGCCCCCCCATCAGGGCCGCTAACCGCGTGCAGATGGCCAGGCCCAAGCCGGTGCCGCCAAATTGCCGAGTGGTCGAGGCGTCAGCTTGAGAGAACGCGTCAAAGATCATGCTTTGCTTGGCGCGCGGTATGCCTATGCCGGTGTCCCTGACCGAAAAAGACAGCGTCAAATGTGCAGCGTGAACGCTGTGCACGTTGACATCCACCTCCACTTGCCCTGTGGTCGTGAATTTGACCGCATTGCCCACCAGGTTGGTCAGAATCTGCCGCAGTCGCCCTGGGTCACCTCGCAATTGGTCTGCAACATCAGGTCCCACGCGCATGAGCAGCTCCAAGCCCTTCTCATGGGCCTTGATGGCCAGTGGCTTGAGCGTTTCGTGAACCACATCCCGTACCGAGAACGACAGCTCGTCAATGTCGAGCTTGCCAGCCTCCATTTTGGAAAAATCCAAGATGTCGTTGATGATGACCAGCAAAGCATCGGCAGACGATTGGATGGTTTGCAGGTATTCCCGCTGCTCGGCGTTGAGTTTGGTGTCCAGCGCCAGCGCCGTCATGCCCATGATGCCGTTCATCGGTGTGCGAATTTCATGGCTCATGTTGGCCAGGAACTCGCTTTTGGTCCGGCTGGCGGCTTCGGCTTGGTCTTTGGATTCCATCAAGCCAGCCGCGAATTGCTTGACCTTGGTGATGTCCGTGTGGCTGCAAACCGTCAAGCCTTCGGGCGTTTTTTTACCCGCGAGTTGCAACCACAGGTCTCCCATGCACTGGTCCATGCTTTGACCCAGCGTCCGGTCTGTGAGCCGCTGGTTGACCCACGCGGCCTCTGACTCATGTTGTCGATGTTCCTGTGGAATGGTCTGGTAAAGCCCTTGCAACAAGGCTCGGTAAGGGGTGAGTGGCTGAAGAAGGTGGTTCAGCGAGGTGTGCATCTGCCTGAATTTGCGGTTGCAGGCCAGCAATTGGTCTTGGTCATTGAACAAGGCAAAGCCCACATCCAGTACGTCCACCGCGCTGAGCCAATGGGTGGTAAAGCCGCCGCTCTCTGCGGGTAACGACTGGTGTAACGTTTCGGTGCTGTCGAGCTCGTTGTACGTGCTGTCAATCACCGTCAACAACCGAGGCAGGCGGATCAGCAACGGCAACAGCGCTGCTGGCTCATGGTTGCCAGCGGCATCTGGTGTCAAGGCAGCAAGGATCGGTTTCAGGTCTTCAATGCCCAAACACCGACGCAGCTGCGCCAGCAAGCGAGGGTTTTCAATCAACGTGCGCACCCCTCATGGGGTCAGCCCTGCGGGGTGCCATGCCTGTGTTCAGTGCGTTGGGTGGTGAGCTGACGCATGCGCGGCCCGCGACGCCGCATGGTCCCGGGTGCCGTGGTAGCCACAGTAAAGGGCTGCGATCAATACGGCGGGATAGCCGAAATACACCTCTATCGCCAAAATGACCAAACCTTTGAGCCACATGCCTTGCAGCATGTACCACACGGCATTCAGCACGAATGCGGCCCAGTTCCAATGCTGTGCCTGACTGGGACGATGTGCCGTGCGCATTGTTTGATAGGCTGTCATTCTGATTTGGGGCTTGTCGTTGGCTGACGTCTCGTCTCGCAATGGCAGCAGCGTGGTTTTCAGTGGCGCAGGTACCGTCTGTTGGATGAGCATGGATGCGCCGCACTTGCCGCAATGGGTCGACGTTGCCGATTTCGCCACCGTTTCGCAATTCATGCATCTCATCGATCTGTCTCCACAAAGGTGTTGCCGCGTGCACTTTGGTCGCTCTGCAAAATGACACAAACGAAAAGTATGCTATCACTAAAATGAAACTAAAGTATCAAATTTTTGATAAGTCGATGAAAACGGATGGTCATTGATCCTGTGGGCCGACGCGCCGACGTCCGCTTGATCAGGTCGATGGTGCCGCCTTCAGCGGCAATGTGATGGTGACGGTGGTGCCTTGTCCAAACACGCTTTGGATGTCTACCCGTCCTTCGTGCAACTCGACGATTTCTTTGACGATGGACATGCCCAAACCGGTTCCGCTGACTTTGCCTGAGGTGTCTGCCCTGTAGAAGCGTTCGCAAATGCGTTGCAGTTGAGCGGGTGTCATGCCGATGCCCACGTCAGTCACCTTGATGGCGCATGTTTGGGGGGCTGTGGGCGTCAGCGGCGTTTCAACCTCGACGCGCACAGGACTGCCCGCCGCCGAGTACTTGTAAGCGTTAGAGAGCACATTGAAGATCACTTGGCGCAGCTTGCCTTGGTCCGCAATCACCCAGCCTGTTTTCTCCGCAAGTGTGACCACGGGAGGGGGTCTGTCGTCTGGCCAACGGTAGAGCTTGAGGGCTTCTTTGACCAGGGCGTTGACGTCTAGAGGCTCCCGGTGGAAGTCGATGCCCCGCAGAGCCTCGATGCGCGCAATGTCAAGCAGGTCATCCAAAATTTTGGACACGTTTTTGGATTGCTCATGGATGATGCCGACATACTCTTTCAGGCTGTCTGCATCTACTTCCTGGGCCAACAGCACTTCCGCAAAACCGTAGATGCTGGCCATGGGGGTGCGCAACTCGTGCGCGGCAATGGACATGAACTCGCTCTTCATCCGGTCCACCTCAAATTGGTGAGAGATGTCTCTGAAATAGAGGATTTGCGATACCGATCGGGACTCGCTGTTGCGAGAGCTGATTTCGATGAACTTTGGTGCCTTTTTGTCCACTGAAATCACAATGCGTTGCGCAGGGTCCCCACGCATCGAGGCTACGCCTGGGAAGCGTTTCGTCCCGGTGCAACGGGAATCTAGCCACGCTGAAAAATCGTCCTCATGGAGACCTTCCAACTTCGGGGCATCTTGCGCCAGCATCTGCGCAAAAGCGGGGTTACCGTATTTGACGCAATGTGATCGATCAAAGGTGACGAACCCATCAGGACTCAAGCTGAAGATGGCGTTGAGTTGTTCCGTCCGGTCCTGCACACGCAGTTGGGCCAAATGTCGCTCGTGGACTTCAGATTTGATGCGTCCAAAATAACGCGTCAGCCCGAAGGTCAAGACCACGATGAGCAGCGACATCACCAGCGATTGGAGTCGCAGCGCGTGCGCCGACTGTTGATGGCTTTGCAGCAAGTCCTGCATGTCCCGACCTGCGACCACGATCAAGGGGTAGTGGGGTATTTTGCGAAAATTGAACAGACGCTCTGTGCCATCCACCACAGAGCGTCGCGCAAAGCTGCCTGCCAACACGCCTTTGCTGACTTGGTCAAACACGTGTGACGCGCGGGCATCCTGTCCCACTTTGTCTTCATTCCCTACGCGTCGAGCTAAGGCGATACCGTCTGCCGCATACAGGGCAGCGAGGCCATTGTGGCCAAGGTTCAGGTCGCCGTAAAAGCGGGTGAAGTAGCCCACGTCAATCGACACCACCACCACGCCTCCAAACTCGCCGTTCGGCGCGGTGATCCTGCGTGTCAATTGAATCGACCACTTTCGTGTGACACGGCCCAACACAGGCTTGGAGATGTAGATGTCGTCACCTTTGGCGTCGATGTGAACCTTGAAGTGCTCCCGGTCTCCCAGGCTGAGACGTTCAGGCACAGACACGTTGGCCAGCTTGTAGATGCCTTTTGCATCGATCACCCCCACTTGATTGAAGATGTCCGTGTCAATCAGGCCTGATTTTTCAAGCGCAGACAGGTTCAGTTTGTCGCCTTGCTCGGCATAGCGTTGCCTAACCAGTTTCGTCACAAA